>DYLM01000048.1 GCA_020722095.1 Chloroherpeton thalassium | reverse complement strand
CACAAGAATAACAATAAAAATGTAATTTTGTATTTTAATTGAATTAAATTTATTAAATTAGATTTTATAAACATTTCAATTATGGAAAATATAAATAGCAATATAGTATCTTTTGATGATGAAACGCTGATTTTGGTTGACGAAAACGACAATGAAATTGGCTACGAACACAAAAACAAATGCCACGAAGGTGGCGGAATTCTTCATCGTGCCTTTTCCATCTTTATCTTCAATGATAATTTAGATTTGCTATTGCAGAAAAGAAGTGATACTAAATTACTTTGGGGGGATTTTTGGTCAAATACTGTATGTAGCCATCCACGCAAAGGTGAAAGTATGGAATTTGCCACACAAAGAAGATTGAAAGATGAGATGGGAATCTCAACTGATTTAAAATACCTATTTAAGTTCCAATATCAAGCAAAATTCAAGAATATTGGCTCGGAAAACGAACTTTGTTCTGTCTTTATTGGGCATTACAATGGACCATATAATCCCAATCCAACCGAAATAAAAGATATGATGTTTATACCATACAATAAAATATTAGAAGAAATTACTCGTTCTCCAAAATTTTACACTCCTTGGTTCGTTTTGGAATGGGAAAAAATAATCAAAGATTACAAACAAGAAATTGTTAATTTAATTTAGATATCAATAGAAGGAGAAACTTAGCGATATAATTAATTCCCTGTAATCCATTTAATTTATTGTTTAATCCATTAACAGTATTATTGCTATGAATATTTTATTCCTAACACCACGCTTCCCGTATCCTTTGATTGGCGGAGATAGAATCAAATCCTACAATTTGCTTATTCATCTTGCCAAAAAACACAAAGTAACCTTAGTAACTTTTTATCAGGGAAAAAAAGACATCGCTCCTTACATTTCTCACTTGGAATCCATTGGAATCGAAACCTTTGTTCTCCCATTAAATGGAATTAAATCAGGTCTTTCTTGTTTGTTCAGATCCTACCAATTCAAACCGCTTGAAATACTTTACTATTTGCATTCTAATTTTCAGAAGCAAGTAGACGAGCTGCTCCAAAACAGGAAATTTGATATTAGTTTCGCTTTTTTTATGAGGACTGCAGAATATCTGAAGAATCACAATATCAAAAAAGTGTTGATTGCCGAAGATTGCAGAATGTTATATCAAAGTCGTTCTTTCCAAGAAAGTAAACATTTGCTACAAAAAGCCGTAAGAATTTACGACCATCTTGCCCTTAAAGCTTACGAGCCCAAAATGATGGAGTATTTTGATACAAACACATTTGTAACTAACGAAGATATTACTTATTTAAATTCAATTAAGCCATTAAATACTTATTACTTACTTACAAATGGAACTGATGTAAATCATTTTATTCCACAGGAATTCGAGAAGCGGAATCTCATTTTATTCACAGGTAAATTAGATTTGTGGGCAAATAAAATGATGATGGAAAGAATCATCAAAAATATTTATCCCGAAATAAAGAAAAAATTCCCGAATTTGCCACTTGTAATTGTTGGTGCAAAAGCCCCTGATTATATCAAAAAATTACATCAAGAGAAATTCCTAACTTTGCACGAAAATGTGCCCGATATTGCTCCATATTTGCAGCAAGCTCGGTTGTTTTTGCATCCACATTTGGGAGCATCTGGAATTCAGAATAAATTGCTCGAAGCATTAAGTGCGGGTTGCCCAGTAGTTACAACTAAATCCGGCAATCAAGGAATCAACGGGGAACACGGCAAACATCTGATGATTGGCGATACGGACAGCGATATAGTAAATCATTCAATTGAATTGCTCTCCGATGATGCAAAAGCAAAATCAATTTCCGAAAATGGACGTAATCTAATATTAAACAAACACTCTTGGGAAAGGGTGTTTAATGATTTGGATAATCTTATCATCAAATTAACGCAAAATGGATAAAAAAGCTGTATTCTTTGATAGAGATGGCATAGTTAATCTGAAATTAGAAAACGACTATGTAAAGAATATCGATGAATTCATTTTTATTGAAGATTTTTTTGAAACATTTAAAATAGTAAAAAGTATGGGTTTCCTTGCCTTTTTGGTTACTAATCAACAAGGAATTGGCAAAGGTTTATACACCGAATCTGACTTAAAGGAAATTCATACTTTTATGCAAAATCAACTTGTCGAGAGAACTGGCTTTGAATTTGACGAAATATCTTTTGCTCCAAATTTAGCAATAGAAAATGATTTTAGACGCAAACCAAATCCAGGTATGATACTCGAATTATTGCAAAAATATTCCATCTTGCCGAGCAGTGCAATAATGATTGGCGATTCTTATAGCGATATTCTTGCTGCAAAAAATGCCGGAATTCGTTCAATTCAAATTTCGAAATATACTTATGAAATTTCACCTAATTTTCATTTTCAATCATTAGCAGAACTCAATCTTAAATTGCAAAATATTCTGATGGAGTTGTGATTGAGTTGGGAAACTTACATACGCCAAGCATCTGATAAATTATCAAAATATATTTTTAATAAACAAATTATTGAAAAATATTATCATTCAGAATATTTATTGGTATTTACTCTTGCAATTATAATTGGAATTATTACTGGCTTTGCCGAAGTTGGACTAAAAGAGCTGATTAAGTATTTTTCAGGATTATTCTTCCCGGGTGAAGGCAATAGTGTGCTTGCTGAAATTTCCAATTCCCCTTGGTACATAGTGCTAACTTTGCCTGTTTTTGGTATTGTTCTAAGTAAGTTTATCAATGAATTGTATTTTAAAGAGCAAAAAACTCACGGTGTGGCAAATGTTATAGAAACAATCATTTCAAGGCGTGGAATGATGAATCCAATTGCATCGCTTATCAAGGCTTTTACCTCGGCGATAACTATCGGAACAGGTGGCTCGGTAGGTCCAGAAGGTCCAGCAGTGCATTTGGGAGCAGGAATTGGCTCGGGCATAAGCCAATTATTCAAAGTCAATACAACACGGATGCGGACATTGGTTGGGGCGGGAGCAGGAGCAGGAGTTGCCGCTGCATTTAATGCACCAATTGCAGGAGCACTTTTTGCGGTGGAAATTATATTGATGGAATTTAAATTTCAGCAATTTTCTGCAATCGTCATGGCAACTGTGATGGCAACATTTGTGTCGCATTCTTTGGTTGGTGATTTAGCTGAATTCCAAGCAATAAATTTTCAATTAACACATGTGCTTGATATAGTTTTATTTGCCATTCTTGGGGTTGTGTCGGGATTAGTTTCTTATCTTTTTATAAATTTCATTACTAAAATTGAAAAATTTTATGAAAAAAGGAAATTTACAAAATCTTATTATTCATCAATATTAAGTGGTCTTTTAATTGGTTTGATTGGTATTTACTTGCCAAATATTATGGGAACGGGCTACGATACAATTGAATTATCGTTAGATAATCACATTTTGTGGTATATTGCGGGGATAATAGTATTTTTTAAGATATTTGTCACTGGCATAACTCTTTCAAGTGGTGGCACTGGTGGAGTATTTGCACCAGCGATTGTAGTGGGAGCAGCGATGGGTGCTTCCTTGGGCTATGTGTTTAATTATCTAATGCCGGGTATTGTTCCCGTACCCGAAGCCTTTGCAATTGTGGGAATTGCGGGCTTGCTTGCTGGCACAATGCACGCACCATTTACATCAATCATAATGGTTTTCGAGCTAACTAAAAATCAGGATTTTGTATTGCCAACGATGATTACTTCAATAATTAGCGTTGCAATTACCAAAGCGATGATTAAGGAATCTATTTACACTTTGCCAATTTCAGAAGGAGATTTGCTACTAAAATACCGCAATGAAAATAATGTATTGAATAAGTATGCTGTTAGTGATGTGATTACAAAGAAAGTTACAATTATTTATGAAAATGAGAATTTTGTGAATATTGTCGATAAAATTCTCACTGACCGTAATTCAATTTTAGTTGTTTTAGATATGAATAATCAATTCTATGGTTTGATTGACATTAATTTGATGAAGGATATTCTATATGACCGTGAAATTGTCAAGAATGTTCTGATTGCAGGCGATATTGCCATTCAAGACTTGCCGATTTTGAATGATAATACATCATTGCAGATTGCTTGGGAAACAATCAACAAAGTTCAAAATGATTGCTTGCCTGTTATCGATATGAATGATAGATTTTCCGGAGTAATTTTTAGGAAGGATATTGACACAATTTATCAAGAAGAATTAGAAAAAGTGAATTTATCTTCAAATATTGCTTACACAATTGCCCAGCACGAAAGTAATAAGATAATCCATTTAACTAATGATTTATTTTTAGCGGAAATCAATGCTCCAAAAGCGTTTTTGGGCAAATCAATTAAGGAATTAGATATTAGGAATAACTATCATATTGAAATAATTTCCATCAAGAAAAATGATGATTCTCAAATTCAACCAAATGCAAATTACATTTTTGAACCCGAGGATAAAATTATCCTTACAAGTAATGAATATGATAAAATCACTTCTATCACCGATTAAATTAGTAAAATTTAGTGAATAATTCCACACATTGCAAATATATAGAAAAAATTAAATAATTTTATTGTTTATTAAAATTGCAAACTTTGAAATTTGAATTTAATTATGATTAATAACCTTAAAAACAAGAAAATTTTGCTTGGGATAACAGGCTCTATTGCTGCTTATAAATCACCAATGCTTGTGCGTGAATTGATAAAATTAGGCGCCGAAGTAGAAGTAATCACTACTCCTTCTGCTCTACAATTTGTTACGCCCATCACTTTGGCAAGTGTAAGTAAAAATAAAGTTGTCTCGGATATGTTTGATATGTCAGGACAGAATGAAGGTGCTTGGCATATTCATTTGGCTCACTGGTGCGATCTGGCGATAATTGCTCCTTGCTCGGCAACAACCTTGGGTAAATTGGCAAATGGAATTGCCGATAATGCTTTACTTGCCGTGTTTATGGCAATACCAAAGAATATTCCAATAGTGATTGCTCCAGCGATGGATACAACTATGTTTGAATTCCCCGCAACTCAAAACAACATAAAAACACTGCAAGATTTTGGCTTCTCCATATTGCCCCCCGATTCGGGAGAATTAGCAAGTGGGTTAACAGGTCCTGGAAGGTTGCCTGATGTAAATGTTATAACTAATCATATCTCGCAAGTTTTGGAAAATGAAATAAGTTCGCAGAGTGCAAATATTAACCAAAATGAAAGATTAAATGAATTAATCAATTCACCATTAGAACCATTAGAACAAGCAGTGGAAAAAGGCAAATTCCAAGCCGAATTGGAATTGGAGCGAATGAAAAATTCACTGATTGATAATGAGTTAAGTAAGTATTTCAAAGATAAAAAAGTACTGATAACCGCTGGACCAACTGTTGAAAGGATAGATCCAGTCCGATACATTAGCAATTTTTCAAGCGGGAAAATGGGTTATGCAATAGCCGATGTAGCCCGGAAATATGCCAAAGAAGTTATGTTGATTAGCGGTCAGGTGAGTCTAACTCCCCCCGAAAATGTAAAATTTGTTTCAATTGAATCTGCTGATGAATTAAACCAAGTGATGCAAGCCAATTATGAACAATATGACGTGATAATTATGGCAGCAGCTGTTGCAGACTACAAATTAGCAAATCCATTTCCACAAAAACATAAGCATAATGAGAGTAATTTGCAGTTAGAACTTGTGCCAACCGTTGATATTTTGGGTAATATTGGACCGAAAAAACGTGAAAATCAAATTTTGGTGGGTTTTGCTTTAGAAACTAACGATGCACTTGAAAATGCAAAGCATAAGTTGAGGAAAAAGAATTTAGATTTAATCATTTTAAACATTTATGACGATAATAATCAAGTATTTGGTAGTGATTTAAACGAAGTGATAATTATTGACAAAAATTTAAAGGAAAATCACATCGAAAAAGCGAGTAAAACAAAAATTAGTATTGAAATATTGAAAAAAATTGCTAATTTGAAATAATCATAATTTATAAACAAATCACAAGATAATTAAGGAGAATATGGCACTTAACAATATAAAAGAAGCAGAATTATGGATTGATAAAGGAGATGAATACCTTAAACGAGATGAATTTGACAAGGCAGTCGAAGCATACACTCGTGCAATGGACTTCAACAATAGGTCATCAACTGCCTATTTTAAGCGTGGTTCTGTTTATGCTCAATTAAAAGACTACTCCAATGCAATAACAGACTTTAATAATGCGATTGTATTAAATAATGATTTTTCATTTGCATATTTCAAACGTGGTTCGGTGTTTTTAGATATTCGTCAAATTGAAAATGCTTTTAAAGATTTATCGCGCGCTATTGAACTTAATCCGAATTTGAGTTTTGCATACTTCAAGCGTGGAATGTGTTCCCTACATTTTAAAGATTACGAGAACGCTCTTAATGATTTTAACAGAACATTGGAGCTTAACGCTTCGTACGGACAAGCTTATTTCCAAAAAGCAAATGTGTATTTTGCTAAAAAGGATTTGCAACAAGCATTAGAAAATTATAATAAAGCTTTGCATTATGAACCTGATAATGAAAATGCATTATTATCGCGTTCAATCACTCTAACAAATTTAAAGCAATATCAGCCTGCGATAGAAGGATTTACGACAATAATTAATAAAAATCCAAATCTAATGGCCGCATATAATTATCGTGGAATGATTTATATCCGATTGAAAGACTTTAAAAATGCGATAAAAGATTTTAGTAAAGTGATTGAATTAGATCCAAATAGTTTTGATGCATATAATAATTTGGGGGTTGCTCACTTTTCGATGAAAGAGTATTTGAAGGCAGCCGAAGATTACTCGAATGCTTTGGGGATTAATCCTAATTCAGCACAATTATACTTTAATCGTGCAAATTCATTTTTTTATTTGAAAAATTACACTGAAGCTTTAGCTGATTACGACAATGCCTTATATTTGGATCCAGAGATGTATTTGGCATATTTTGGCAAGGGTAATGTTTATATGACAAAAGAAAAATACCAAGATGCAATCAAAGAGTTCTCGAAGGCTATTGGCATTAACAATAAATTTTTTAATGGCTACATAAGCCGCGGTAATGCTTTTATGAAAATTCGCTATTTTTCTCGTGCCCAAGAAGATTTCACTCTGGCGATTGAACTAAAACCTGATTATTATGTGGCGTATATGAATAGAGCAATATCTTTTAAAGAAGATAAAAAGATGGATGCTGCTGCCCGCGACTTTAGTCATTTTTTAAGATTGTCCCCGCCAAACACCAAAACCGCCGTCCAAGTACGTAAATGGCTTAAACAAATGAAATATCCAGTAGATTAAAAACAGCAATTTAGACAAAATTCGAAAAAGTGCTACTGAATTACTTTCCTTGCTCTTTTTTACTCTTTTTGTTTTTTTTAGTTCCCGTGTTTTGAATACATTAAGAAGGAAAGATGCTATTTGGTGGACAATTACGGAAAACAATTTTTATTTTTAAAATATACATCAACTATTTAAAGGAAAATTAGTTATTTTGTGTTTAAAAACAATTGAAGGGCAATATAGACGCAATTATTGATAAAAGCATACATTCAAGTATATCTATGCACAATGCAAATGAAAATATACTCTTGAGTTTAATCGCGATATCAATCTCCCTTCGCTTCGCTCATCTCAATAAACGGGCGGGAGGCAAAGCGTGTTATTCGTAGCAACCCATCGCCAATTGCGAGCTAAACAAGGTATTTACAATAGTTTGATTTGCGATGCGTCAATTAGAACTAAAGAAAGGTAAACGACCAAACAAATGATTGCTATTTGATTAAAATGTTTAATATAACAAGGATTTTAATTTTTAAAAATTTGTATCTTTGTTGAAAATAAAATTAAAATATGAAACTACAAATTTATATTGATACATCTGTTTTTGGTGGATACTACGACAAAGAATTTGACGAAGTTACAATTCAGCTATTTGATAGAATACGAAATAAAGATTTTATTGTAGTTGTTTCAGATATAACAATAGGTGAGCTTCAATTTGCACCTGAAAAAGTTAGAAATTTGCTAAAGGAAATTCCACAAGATTGTTTACGAACAATTGAATTGACACAAGACGCTTATGAACTTGCTCAAATTTACATAACAGAAAAAGTTGTTGGAAAAACAAGTTTTACCGATGCTCAACACATTGCCACTGCAACAGTCAATCGTGCTGATGTATTGATAAGTTGGAATTTTAAACATATTGTAAACCTTGATAGAATTCGAGGTTACAATTCAGTAAATTTACGATTTAATTATCCGATAATCGAAATAAGAAGTCCTAAGGAATTATTAAAATATGAAAACGACAATTAACAAACCAAAAGAATTTGATGCAGTTTTATTTATGCGTGAAATTCGGACAATTTTAAATGACTTAACAATTAAAATGTCTTTTATAGAGCAAAAAGAATTTTTTAAACGCTTATTAACGGATAAAGATTTTGCTAATCAGATGATTGAAAAATACAAAATGCACTTAACATACAATACCCGATAATGCAAAGCATTGGTGCGTAATTTGATGCGTTTATGCTATTTTTGGCATTTTACGTTATTGAGACAAGAGTGTATTGAATTTCTGCAACATACGCATATACCTTAGCCATTCATCTCCCTCCGCTTCGCTCATCTCAATGAACGTACGGAAGAGTAGAAATTCAATAAGGTCTCTTATTCTCAAATTTCAAATTTTCAAATTGCATTTGATTGCTTCGTTCCAATAAATCGGAACTCGCAATGACTTGCATTACCTAACCCCCAACAACTATACATCATTTTCAAATTATCTCAATATTCATTTCTGATTTTGTATTTCAAGCCTACTTCTTCTTTGGGCTTCAATTTAATAATATACTTAATTGTTGATGCATCTACTTTCTCCCATTGGTGTGAAGTCTGCAAAATTTCCCAATTTGCTCCCACTTCCCTTTGAACTTCTACTTCCACAGGTTCGTCTTTTCTGTTTTTATATGTAATTTCGTAAGTTGCTTCGGAGATTTTTTCACGATAGTTATTGTTTGTAATTATTTCGTTGGCTAAAACATCAAATGCAGTCCCAACTTTCAAATCAACTTTTTCGTCTGTTGCTGTGTGCTCAATTGCATCAGCACCAATAAATTCATTTGCTTTATTGTGAGTTTTGAAGATTTGCACGCCACCTTTGGGCAGTGGCATTCCCAAATTATTTATCTTCGAATTCTCAAATTCAATATAAACATCAATCTTGCCATTTGTATTATTTTTCCATTTATTCGAATGCAAGAGCCTTTTCTTTACTTTGATTTTGGGAATATTGAAGAGCGATATTTGCTTAATTTCATTATTTGCAATAGTTGTGCTATTGTTCAATTCATAAAAATGATATTCGAAAAATGCTTCTTCTTTAAATTCAGGTGCCGAACTTTTTGCTCTCATTGCCATTACAGGAGTTTCTACATTGCCATCATAGTCGGCATATCCTCTTAAATTGTTCTGAACTTCTCCAGCAATTAGTTTCAATTTAGCATCTTTGAATGTGCCTCCGGAATTATTTTTGATGGAAACCCAAGCATTAAAACTCATTTCAGTATCATCTTCATTCAGCACTCCAACATAATTTGCATCCCATTTTATGTCGTTAGTCATATACGAAAAATCAATCTTTTGCTTGCCACTTTTATTTGCCAAAACAAGCCAAACTAATGTAGGTTTAGTAAGTAAACCATCAGGCAAATTATCCAATTGCAAGGTTAAATCGTTAATATTTGGAAATGCAATCAAATTTGTAGGGGTTTGCAGAACAATTTGGTCGCCTATGATAGAGAGCAATTTGCCCGAAATTATTTCATCTTTTTTGCTTGAATTATTAACTAATTTGATTTCCTTGTCAATATATTTTGCAAGAAGTGAGTTCAACGAAACCAAATCATATTGATAATTTTGTTCAAGAATTGTTCCATCAAGTTTGATGCTAACAGATGTTGGAATAATACTCGAAGGCACATCGGTGATTTTGATTGTGGAAGTTCCTTTGGATATTTCCATCTCGCGAATTTCATTTACTACTCCAAAATTATTATTGTAAATAGTAATTGAAGTGGTTTGGGCAACTAATTTGATTGCTACAATAAATAGCAAAATTGTGAAGATAAGAAATCTATTCATCTTTTTAAACCTGCAATTAGACTATTAATTTAGACAATTTAAGGGGAATTAAATTGTAATAAGTTTAGTAAGATTAAAACCTTGTGTCTCATTCTGATAAAATAATGGAGAAACTGGGGAATATTTTAGTATAAATCAGAATGAAACCCTGTTCTAACGAATACGACCGTATCACAATCAATATAATATATCAACAACCAATCAGGCTTGATATGACATTCGCGATATCCTTTATAGTTACCTATAAGATGATGATCCTTGTAAGAAATATCCAGTTTTTCTTCTTGCACAATTTTAGTCATCACAGATTTCAAATCTTCTATGTTGTATCTACTATTATTCTTATATTTCTTTATATCATTTCTAAAAGCCGATGTAAATTTGGAAATAAGCAAATCAAATCTCTAAATCGTTAAACAAATCCTTGATATTTTGGTATTCTTTTAAAGAGTGATGATTATTTGCTTCTTCAATTGCAGACAATGTTATTTGATTTGCATCTTTTTTATTTTCTTTACTTGTAAATGAATTATCAATATCATTATTATTAATATAACTTAAAATAATTGGATCTTTGTTGTTTTTCAACGTCTTATTCATTATTCCACCTTTTATAAATTGTTTATTCAACTTATTTTAATTACAAAATTACAATTTTAAAACGTTCTGTGCAAGAGATTTATTTTAAATAGTTTTATGTTTCTCTAAACTATAAATTCAAAAGAGATTGTTTCATAAGACCATAATATTTCAAAATTGTCATTCCCGTGCAAACGGGAATCCATTTCCCCACGAATAAATTCGTGGGCTATGATTATTTGATCCTGCATTTTCAAATTATCAAATTGATTTATAGATTCCCACTTTCGTGGGAATGACAACGGGAATGTGGGAATGAAAGCAAAGCTAACTTATGGGACAGCCTCTATTTAAAAAAAATAAGCCTCCTATTTTCTTTCTTTATTGAATTTCTGAAAATAGGAGGTTTCTTATTAATTGTAATTTTTCTTTATTCCTCAAAATATACGAAGTCTTGTAGTTTGTCCATTCCTGCACCTTCACGGACAATCACAAATTCATCTGCTGTCATATCAATTATTGTGGAATCACCATCAAAATCAGGTTCGTCAATTTTGAGTGCAACATCTACTTGTTTAGCATAAAAGTCAAATATTTCATCTATTGTCGAGCTGGGTTTGTCTACGATTTTTGCAGAAATTGAAATGATTGGATCGCCTACTGCTTCCAGTAGCATTTGGGTGGCTGTATGATTAGGCACTCGAATGCCTGCTGTTTTCCTTTTATAGTCTTGTGCAAAATAAGGCACTTGCTTTGATGCAGGCAAGATAAATGTATATGGTCCGGGAATTAATCTTCTCATTGTTTTATATGCTTCGTCAGAAACGCGAGCAAAGTCGGAGAGACGTACTAATGAATCACAAAGAAAAGTTAGAAATTTTCCTTCTTCAAGATTTCTTAATTGTCTAATTCTGTCAATACCAGCTTTATTGGAAAGTTTGCAACCAAGAGCGTAACCGCTATCGGTTGGATAAATTAATACTGATCCATTGTTCAAATGTTCAGCAACTGCCTGAATTTTTCTAAATTCAGGATTTTTTGGATGAATGATAAACACTTCAGCTGCCATAATTTACTCCAATTTTTAAGATTGTTGATTATTTTTATTTTTGAAGAAAAAATAAAATGGAATACCAATAAAACACAATAATAATCCAAATAAAGAATTGATTATTTGATACCTTCCATTAATATATCCTTCAATATCATTATACAAAGTGAAAATTACGAAAAAAAATGCAAATACAATGAAAATTATCGGAATTATTGGATATCCAATCACTTTATATGGTCTTGGAGCATCGGGCATCTTCTTTCGGAGAATGAAAACTCCCGCTGCACCAAGCATATAAAATATCCAACTTACGAAAATTAGCATATCAGTTAAAATGTCAAATGTACCACTTAAAACAAGCAAAGACGACCAAATCAATTGCAGTATCAATGCATTGGCGGGCGTAAGGAACTTGGGGTGCGTTCTACCAATATTCTCGAAAAACATCCCACGCTTACTCATTGCATAATAAACCCGCGAACTTGCCATTATTGTACCATTTGATGTGCCAAATGTTGATACCATCACTGTGGCGGCAATGAATGCTCCTCCAATATTTCCAAGCATCTTGCGGGCAGCATCAGCAGCAACTAATTGAGATTGTGCCATTTCTTGTATTGGCAATACAAAAATAAATGCAACATTAATTAGTAAATATACTGTAATTACAATTATCGTTCCCCAAAACAAACCTAACGGAATATTTCTTTGAGGATTTTTGATTTCCCCTGCAAGATATGTCACATTATTCCAGCCATCATAAGCCCAGAATGCACCTGAAAGAGCGGCAATTACTCCCAGAAACAAACTATTCGAACCAATATCGATTGAATTAGTCGCAGAGCTAAAATTAGAAAAACTTCCATTGGAAAGGGCAAATGCAAATACTACAAAAAATAATATTATCAACACTTTAGCTGTGGAAAAGAATGAAGATATAGACCCTCCAAACTTCACTCCAATATAATTCACCCCTGTTAATAGAGCAATTATAATTATTGTAAGTGCTTTTACACCAATATTCTCCAAGGGAAATATATTTCCGATGAATGGAATATGCAAAATCACAGATTGCTCAATCTCGTGTGGAAATCTCGGTAGCGTGACAAAATATTGCGAATATTCCGAGAATACATAAGTTATCGAGGCGATTGAACCTGTTTGAATTACAACAAATATTGCCCACCCATACATAAAGGAAATAAATTTGCCATACATTTTTTCGAAAAATATATATTGCCCGCCTGTTTCGGAAATAAGCCCAGCAACTTCTGCATTGGTTAAAGCTCCGAACAAAGTGATAATTCCTGCCACAACCCAAACAATTAATAGCAACTCTGGAGAACCTAATTCCCCAGCCATTAATGCGGGCTTTTTAAATATTCCAGAGCCAATAACTGCTCCAACAACGATGGCTATTGTTGTAAATAGTCCTAATTCTGATTTTAGATTGCTTTTATTTTCTTTCATAATTTCAAAATACAAATTACTAAATTTTTTGATATTTAAAAGAAAAAAATACTGATCAAAATTAAATTTTAGATGATTTAGATTTACATATTTTTAGAATGATTATTATTTGATTACAACAACCTTCTTTATAATTAGACAGATATAAATAAACATTCATCAATATAGTTCATAAATATCAATTATTTTAAATTAATTAATATTATTTGGCAATTGGCAAGGATAAATAAAAAAGTGCGGCCTTTGCCTATCTCATTTTTCACCCAAATCTTACCATTTTGTTTGTCGGTATATTCCTTGCACAATATTGAACCCAATCCTGTGCCTTCTTCATTATCAATGCCCCGTCCATAAACTTTCTCGGTGATAGTAAAGAGTTTGCTAATATTTTCAGATTTTATGCCAATACCATTCTCTTTAATTGAGAGAATCACACTCTCTTCTCTTGCTTCTGCAAATATTTCTATTTTGCCGTTTTGGTTTGTATATTTAATGGCGTTGTGGATTAAATTTCTTAATATTGTATTTGTTAAATGTCTGTCACCAATAATTGATAGTGATTTATTGCAATTACATATAATTTCAATATTCTTTATTGATAATATGGAATTAGATTTTATGGAAAATGAATTTCCTGAACTTGCATATATAAGAATTGAAATTGAAAATTTAGAAAAAGAAATTCTGAAATTGAAACGATTATTGCAAACTTAAAAAAAGAATTGGAAAACCAAAGAATTAAGCAAAAGGAATTAAAGGCAAAAAAAAAAGAATTTTCAGTAATTTTTGCAAAAAGCAAATTATTTGAACTTTCTGAAAAGCATAAAAAAATAGATTTTTATGGCAAATTTTCTCCATTTTTCTCGTATTCTTGGAAATTCCTTACAATTTCGGCAGGAATTGGCTTTGACTTTTGCGTCTTGGGATCGATATGAACATACACTGTGCTACCTTTTGCCAATAATTCACCTTTGCAAACAGCCAGATTCTCAAAAATCAAGGAGGAATTTCTGATTTCGGAAATCCTTGTCCAAATCTCCACTTCATCATTAAAAAGAGCAGGACGAAAGTAATCAATGTCATTATGTACCGTCATCACAAGAAATTCATTCATCAAATGTTCTATGCTACGAATCAAATTGAATTGTTGCATATAATTTATTCTACCATTTTCGAATAACTTAAAATATTCAACATTGTATAATACCCGAGCTGCATCAATCTGGTGAAATTGGATTGTAAATGTTGTTTTATGTTTGTATTTGGATAATTCTTGGTTTAAATCGATTTCTTTTGGCATATTCTTCCATTAGTTTAATTTATCAATTAATGATTTTGCTACTTGTGTCATTATATTTGCTGCCTCGCTGGCATCGTGCATAGAATTATTTAAATGGAAAACTGCCCGCAAGCGATTTTTGCTGATGGCATTTATCAACAAGCCTTGCCGTTTTAATTCTGCGACATAATCTGAAATATTAATTGGATGTAGCAAATCAACCATCACGATATTTGTTTGCACTTTTGCTTCATCTATATGGAAAAGACCGCTTTTTTGCATAAGCAAACTAAAAGCAATTGCTTTCTTGTGGTCGTCTATTAATTTATGCAAATTATTAACAATGGCAAATTTTGCAGCTGCAGCTAACACACCAACTTGACGCATTCCACCGCCAAGAGTTTTGCGGATTTTCCAAGCTTTCTTAATGTTTTCGTGTGAGGAAAGCACCATCGAACCCACTGGAGCACCTAAACCTTTGGAAAAACATACATTTACAGTATCAAAATACTTTCCATATTCCGAAAGTGGAGTTTTAGTAGCAACGTGTGCGTTCCAAATGCGAGCACCATCTAAGTGCATTTTTATATTATTCTTTTGTGCAAGTTCATAAACTGACTTAATATAATCGAGGCTTAATATCGTTCCTCCGTGTCGATTATGAGTATTTTCCAATTCAATAACAGTTGTTTTGGGCAAATAATAAACATCGGGACGAATAGCTTGTTCGATTTTCTCTATCGGCATAGCACCATCTTCGCTTGGGATAGGCATAATTTGAATTCCAAACCAACGAGACGGAGCACCATTCTCGTAAATAAATATGTGTGCATTGGCATCTGCAATAACTTCTTCGCCAGGATTAGTCAATATTCCCAAAGAAACTTGATTGCTCATTGTTCCGGTAGGTACGAATAATCCTGCTTCTTTTCCAAACAAGTTGGCTACGTATTCTTGCAATTCATTAACAGTTGGGTCTTCGCCATAAACATCATCGCCAAATTGAGAGCCTTTCATAAAGTCTAACATCTCTTCGCTTGGCTTTGTAACAGTATCGCTTCTTAAATCTATCATAATTGAAATACTCATTTTTCGCAAAATTAACACATTTTATTTATTAAATTTAAAAATTCAATTAAAATGAGGGAAAAAATTGGATTTAGGCACCGGGTTTTAAGCGTTAGGTATTACATAAACAAAGAATTAAATCGTGTGATTAGTAAAATGACTGATTTAATATTTATTAATAATAAAAATATCATTCACAAAATTTTAATAATAATCAATTTAAGTTTTGTTTTTAAAATCTAAATTTTAAAATATTTTCAAATTATCCAATAATCAATACATTTCTTATTAATCAAAGAAAATCTTGTAATTTTGTAGTTAATAAATAAAGAAAAATAATATGATTCCAAGATATACACTTCCCAAAATGGCAAAAGTATGGAGCGATGAAAACAAATATCAAATTTGGCTTGAAATTGAATTGCTTGCTGCCGAAGCCCAAGCCGAATTAGGTTTATTTCCCAAAGCTAAAATCCAAAAAATTCGTGAGTTAGCAAAAATTGATGCTGAAAAAATCTTAAAGATTGAAGAAACAACAAAGCACGATGTAATTGCCTTTTTAACAAATTTGGAGGAATCGATTGGCGATTTATCATCATATATTCATTATGGAATGACCTCGAGTGATGTGTTGGATACTGCTTTTTCGGTGCAAATCAAGCAAGCTGGCGAATTGCTCAAATCCAAGTTAATTAGATTATCTGAAGTATTAAAAGACAAAGCAATTGCCTATAAATATCAACCTGCAATTGGTCGCAGCCACGGAATTCACGCCGAACCAATTACTTTTGGCTGGAAATTTGCCTTATGGTACGAGGAAACTCAACGCAATCTTGCCCGTTTGCAAAATGCTATCGAAGACTGCTCTGTGGGGATGATAAGCGGGGCCGTTGGAACTTACGAACATTTGTCTCCTTTTGTGGAAGAGTATGTTTGTGAAAAATTGGGATTAAAGCCCGAGCCTATTTCCACTCAAGTTATCCAGCGTGACCACCATTCATATTTCTTATCAATTTTGGCAATAATAGCCTCAACCTTAGAAAAAATTGCTATTGAATTGCGTCATTTGCAAAGAACTGAAGTTTTGGAAGTAGAGGAGAATTTCTCACGTGGTCAGAAAGGAAGTTCTGCAATGCCACACAAACGAAATCCTATTTCGGCAGAAAATATAACTGGTCAAGCACGGCTGATTCGTGGTTATGCTTCTACTGCCTTTGAAAATAATGCTTTATGGCACGAGCGGGATATATCGCATAGTTCAGTGGAAAGAGTGATTTTTCCCGATGCAACAATTTCATTAGATTATATCTTGAATAGAACTATCAAATTAGTGGAATTTTTGAATGTATATCCAGAAAATATTGAACGTAATTTAAATTTAACAAATGGATTAATATTTTCTCAAAAAATTCTGCTATATCTTACAAACAAAGGAATTCAAAGGCAAAAAGCTTACGAGATGGTTCAAAAATCAGCAATGAGAACTTGGACCGAAAAAATTCCGTTTAGCCAGACTTTGCGGGAGAATACTGATTTAATGGAATTGATTGATGAGAGGGAATTGGACAAATTATTTAGCTTTGACGAGATATTTCAATCAGTAGATTATGTCTTTAAGCGTCTGAAAATTAATTAGTTGAATAATTAATATACTTCATCGTGTGTGCCAATAGTTAAAAGAAGTATTTCGATATTATTCTGTTTTTCTAATTTATGGATTTCAAACACTATTCGATAATTATATTCAATACTACAAGACCAGCATTCAATTAATCTTCCTTTTAGTTTATGAGTTTTAAGTGCTGGATTAAAAGGGTCGGTCTCTAACATAGTCAATACTTTGTCAATTTCAGAAATTAATTCAGGTCGTTTTTTGATTGCCTTTTTAACTGCTTTAATGAATCTCGATGACCATACTAAAGTTATCATTTTAAAATATCCAACATTAAATCTTTAGCACTTCCTCTTTTGACTTTATTGGACTGATAATCTGTTCTACCAATCTTAACATCTTCAATGATCTCTTCTCTTTTTTGTTCAATTAACCTCTTTGAGATAATATCAACCAATATTTCTTTCTCTGTAATATTTAAATTATCAACTGCTTCAACAACATCTGCAAAACTCATTTTT
>DYLM01000047.1 GCA_020722095.1 Chloroherpeton thalassium | reverse complement strand
AAAAAAAACAAGGAGTAAAATAAAATGAAAAAATTAATTTCTTATATTGTCATATTTTTAATGTATTCATTAATGCTTTTTTCGCAAGATAAGTTTTTTGAAAACAAAAGTATTTTTAGATCCAATCCCGACTTTACGGGCACTGTTTATAATGGAAAGATTGTGCTTGTTTATGGCGAAGGTGGTGTATTGATGAAGTCTTCTGATTTTGGTGAAACTTGGTCGCAATCTTTAATAAATGATTCATTATGGATAATAAATATGATTAATGAGGGCAATACTTTTTATGGAATATCAGAGAAAAGTATTTTTAAATCAACAGATAATGGAACTACTTGGATAATTAATAGATATAATGAAGAGAATCTTAGAAATATTATTAAAATTGAAAGTGGGATATATTCTTTGTCCAATAATAAAATTTATCAAATAAATGAAGACTTATCAATTTCATTAAAATATGAAATAAATACAGATACACTCTTTACACAAATATCGGGCTATGGTAATAATTTGTTCGTTTCTTCCGTAAATGGCACCATTATGATGTACAATACAGTAACAAATAAAATTAAACATTATTACTTATCAGAAAGCGGACTATGCAGCGATTGTGGTGAAATCTCAAAATTATATACAATTTCCAATTATGTGTATTTTTATTCTAAACCAAATTTTTATTTATTGAACATAAATAAAGGCGAGTTTAAAAAAATAAGTTCGGCTTTGAAAACATTCGGTGCAGGTTTTGGAATATATAATAATGAATTATTTAATATCTTTTCTTCTTATGATAATTATAGCTTCAATTTAGATTCAATTTATTATTATAGACATAATCTTACAAAGGACTTATGGGAGAGAGTTGATATTGGTAAATACGATAGATTTATATGGGGCATAAATTTTACGAATTTGAACTATATTAATGAAAATACAATAATTGCAGTTGGCAAGGATAAATTAATTTGTGTGAGTAAAGATGCCGGGAAAACCTGGATAGTGAAAAATAGTTTAACCAAATATAACGCATTACTAAAAATATTTGATAAGTTAAATGGCGTTGGTGCCGAAACATTTAGGTTTTCTACAACTACTGATGGTGGTGTTACTTGGCTTCCTCCCAAAAATCATTATCCAAAATATAATACTGATTCTCATAGTGGTTTTAAGAGATCAGCACCTGGTGCAGTAAGTAAAGATACTTTATTCACAATTGCACCCCAATTTTTAAGTTATAAAATAGATAGTAATATTAGTATATCTTATGATGGTGCAAATACATTTAAATTTCTATCAAATAAAAATACTAGTTATTCTGACGTTTATGCATACTTACCTGTTCAATATTTTAATCAATATTATTTAATAATAAACAAATACGAAACATTTTTATCTGACAATCAATTCCATTATTTTAGCGAAGTAAGGAAATTAGAAATCGGCGACTCTCTTACTTCAACTTATTTAAAGGATAGCATTACAGATATGCAGTTTTATCTTTTTGGGACTTTAAATAATCAATTAATAGCATTAATCAAAGATTATCGAGATACAAATAATATTAATTTCAAAATTATTTCAATTCCAAGAGACAGCTTGGGGATAATTCAATTTACTACAATTAATGAGATTGCCACCTTAAACATAGAAAATGCAAAGCAATTAGAGTATCTCAGTTCTGGTCAAATTACAAATGAAACAAGGTTATTGTTTAATTTAATTGATAGAAACAAAGTTGCTGGAAGCTACAAAATAATAGGATTACTCTTTGATTTAGAAAGTAAAAAATTGATAAAACTAAGCGAAGAACTGAATAATTTTAAAGTAGCAATAAAGTTTAGCAATGTTAATGATAAATATTATTTGCTTAATATGATTCCGGAACCAAACGGCATTACCTATGAGCTATTGGAAAGCGAGAATTATGATAGTTTAATATCTACTTGGCAGCCATCAAAAGAAAGGTATTATTTGATTTCAAATTTATATGAAGATGATTCGCTAAAAGTGGTAACTGCCATTGATTCGAGATTTAATCTTAATACATCTAAAATATTATATTTAACAAATTCATCAGGCAATGCTGTTGTAGACAAAATGGAGCATAAATCATATTTACATATTTCGAATATTTATCCAAATCCAAGTTCGGGCAATTTATTCATAAAGTTGTATTACCCATCTAATCTGAATATTTATGACTTAAAAGTAGAATTGTATAATATATTTGGACAAAAAATAACTAACTATTATAATTATAATATATTGGAAATAAATGATTATAGTACAAATTTACAAATTAATATAAATGCAAATCCGGGTCTTTATTTACTAAAATTACAATTAGGTGATAATTATGTTAATCAGGCAATAATTGTAGAGTAGGTGTAATTATGCGATATCTTATTTATTCTTTCTTTTTAGTTCTAATAATTATAGCAATAGGTTGTGGAAATTCAACAAATCCAGAAGAAGACGAGTATTATTTTCCTAATTACAACACTAATTATGTATATAATTATGGAGAAACTGATGCTAATTATAATTTTATAGGAGATATTTTTACAAATTACTGGGTATTTAAAGGGAAAGAATATTTGTTTGATAATCAATTTAATATTGTAAATATTTTAAATACTGATAATAACTTTACTGAAAAAATTTCATTTTCTTTCAAAAAGGATAAGTTTACAATTATTTCAAGATATTTTCAGCCACTATTTGATACAACCTTTTCTCAAAATCTAAATGGTTATTTTGCGTTAAATAATATATTTATAGATCCATTTATAGCATTTGAGAAAAATGAAATTATCCGGGATACATCTATAATTGATTTCTTTTTTCTTATAAATTTAATTCAGAATAAACCAACAATAATTGCCCCGACCAAAATTATTCAAGAAGTAAGCAGTAATATTCTTGCTGATACTAATGTTGAATACAATAATAAAGTGCAATTATGCAAAAATGTCAATATATTTGCTAATAGAATAATTCGATTAAAGAATAATACAACTGATAAATTTATTCGTCCAAGTTCCGATTCAACTTATTTAAATGAATTTTATTTTGATAATGATAATGCCATTTATGCTGATAAAATTGAAATGAAATTTATTTACTTAAAAAAAGTTGGATTTGTGAAAATCTTAATAAAACAAAGGACAATATATGGCATTAAATATTCTAAATGGGAATTACAAAATATTGTTCAAGAATAGTACAAAAATTTAATTAGGAATGGTATAAATTAAAAAAAGGCTACTCAATTATATATTTTGAATAGCCTTTTTTATTAGATAATTAATTATATTATTCTATTCTTTTGTCCATAATCGAGTGTTAAGATTAAGCTCATCAACAATACTAATAACTAAACGAAGAATGTCAAAATATCCACTTAATAATTCATAAGAAATTTCTTTTTTGCTAATGCGGGGTTCAAATAGATCTTGGAAAATTGGAATTGCAATGTAGATTTGAGAATTAGCAAAACAAATAAATATATTGTTATCAGCTTTTCTTCTAAAATTAACAAGCCTTTCCATCAAACTTGTAGATAAAATATAGCGTGCTTCAATCTGGTCAGTGCTATAAACAGCAAAAACTTGCTCAAAATCAATACTTTCGAGCTTAACAAGTTCGCCGAAAGCAGTATTTCTCTTCTCTCCAAAAATAAAGAACTTCTTAAAAGTTTTGTCGTTCTTATCGGGCAAAACATAAGTCTTGCCATTGAAATGTTTATTAAAATCAACGATAATAAACAAACCCTTAAAGATAGTTGTCGTAGAAGTATGCCCTTCGCTATCCTCTTTTTCCTCCTCTGCCTTAATCTCGGAGAAACGGATATTAGTCTTATCCAATTTTCCACTAACATTATCATCGCCGCTATAATTACTAATGTGATTTTTAGGAAAGAAATTAGCAGTTTTAAAGTCAGTAATGGGAATATAATTATTGGGCTCGTAATTTAAATCAGGAGAAATAAAGTTAATAATCTTGCGAATAACATTTTCCTTAAAAATAGCACGATATTTATTATATTCCTTGCCCATAGAAAAAAAGAAAAAAATCATTACAGTAACGATAATCACAAAAGAAGCAATGAGAATCACTCTTTCGGCTTCCTCGAGGCGGTCGTAATTAATCGTTCCGATAGAAACAAAAGCGACAAGGACAATTCCCAAAAGCAAAAAGCCAAGAGCAATAAATAATTTTTTGTAATATTTCGTGCGGAGAGCGTTTAGTTCAATAACGAAAGGAGCGTTAGCATCGCTGAACTGATATTGAAAGAAACTTTTGAACTCTTCAATAGTTTTCATAGCAAAAAGCCTTAGTTATTGAACAAATTCTTTACATTAACATTCTGGCGTTCTGCTTCCGAAATAAAAAAGAGTGTTTTTGGAGTAAATTTCATCATTCCTGCGAGTATGCTTGCTGGGAAAATTTGTATCGCAGTGTTGAAATCTGTTACCGCTGCGTTATACGCCCTTCTTCCTGCTGATATTTGTTCTTCCACTTCGTTTAACGAGCCTTGTAATTGCACGAAATTTGTGCTTGCTTTTAAGTCCGGGTAGTTTTCTACTGATACTTGGATAGTTTTCAGTATTCCTGAGATTTCATTATTTAATTCCACTGATTCATTGCTCGAGATAGTGCCGGAAATTGCTTTATTTCTTAACTCGGTGATTCGTGTAAGCGTTTCTTTTTCGTGTTGCATATAAGTTTGTACTGTTGCAATGAGGTTTGGAATTAAGTCATAGCGTTTTTTGAGAAGTGCATCAAGGCTTGCGAATACATTATCCACCTGATTTCTTCTTCTGACGAGAGAATTATAGAGCATCAGCGGTAAAATGACGAGCAATAAAATGGCTACGAGTATTAAAATTGTAGTTAAATCCATAGTATTAATCTCCTATATTAATTAAAATGTTAAGAATTCTATTTAAATCTTTGTTATTAGTCTGCTTAAAGGTAAGAGCAAAAACATTATCTTCAATTGGAATAAGCCGAAAATCTAAATTAACAAATAAATCTGAATATTTGATTATGATTTTGTAAATATTAAGAATATTTGGGTTAATAAGATAAAGCAAGAATAGAGAAGTAGTCTTCATTCCATTAAAATACTCGAAATCATTGCGTTCTGTCATAAGAGAGAGGAAGTCATTATTCTTCAAAATAATATTTTGATAATTATTATTGCGGGAAAATTCATTCAAAAGAGAAGCGGCATTTTCGTTTTCTTTAAAATTAATACGATAGTAATTGAAATTATCAAAGAAAACGAAGAGAGTATTATCATAATCCTGCTTATCGCTAATGATAGTTTGCTTACCATTAGGATTGAGCAAAGATTTATAAATAATATTAATGTTATTATTCTTTGCGGACTCAATCATCTTAGGATAGAAGAGTTTATTACCATAACGGGCGAAAAGTTTAGCCTGATAATAAGAAAGATAAGGAATGGAAGTAGCATTTGGATAAAGATTAGGGTCGATATTAAACACACCTTCAACATCAGTCCAAATGGTAATTTGCTTAGCATCAAGGAATTCAGCAAAAAGAATAGCAGTGAGGTTAGAACTCTCAAAGCCCATAGTAGTAGTATTGCTATTCTCATCTTGGGCAATATAACCTTGCGTAAGAATAATATTGGTCTGCTTAAACAGCGGAGAAATCTTGGCGAATATATTGGATTTAATCTTGTCGTGATTAGGATTAGCGGAATTAAAATTAGAATCGGTGATGATAATCTCTCTTGCATCGATAGAAGAGAAAGAAATATTGTGATTTTTAAGAAAGGAATTGAAAATAATCAGAGAAATATCCTCGCCAAAAGCAAGAACTTTATCTTTAGTACGAGGAGTAACTTCTTTAACAACAGAAATATTACGAATGAAATCAGTAATCTCATCGAATATGCTATTGATTTTGGAATTGCAATCAACTAAAATAGCATTATCCTCAATCAAATCAGCAATTAGATTGGAAGAAATGTAATTTAACTTCTCCACGATGCTCAAAGCACTATGCAAGTCGCCAATTTCAGCAAATTTCAAGGCTTCCGAAAGGCGCCGAGTAGTTTTACCAAGTGCAGAAATAACAATTAAGGTAGGAGAATTAATTTGATTGACAATTTGCAAAAAATTATCAAAAGCATTTTTAGATTGAAAATTAGAACCACCAAATTTGAAAATAGTCATTTTTTTATTTTTGCTGATTATTAAAATACAAATATATTTATATTTGATGATTATTTGATAATTTTGAAAATAATCAATAAGAAAATTCTTGATTATTATTTACAAACAGAAAATTCACATAAAATGAAAAATATTATTGGCTTATCACTTGGTGCTTCTACCATCAAATTAGTTCAAGCAACAATCGATAAAAACAACAAAATTGAAATAGAGCAATTAGGCAACTTCCCTCATCTAGGCAACCCAAAGCAGGTTTTGACAGAGAAAATTCAAAAACTAAATCCGACCAAAATACCAATAGTAGCAACAGGTAGAAAATTTAAAAATCTGCTGAAAATACATAATATTTCCGAAGCAGAAGCCACCGAAAACGCATATTTATACTTAAAAAATAAATATCCAAATGTGCAATCAATTGCATCGCTTGGTGCGGAATCCTTCATTACTTACACTTTGGATAAAACCGGACATATAATTAATGTAAATACTAAAAATCAGTGTGCATCAGGCACGGGCGAGTTTTATTTACAGCAAATACACAGAATGGATTTGTCGCTTGACGAGGCAATTAACATTTCCCATAATTGCACTCCACATCGAGTTTCGGGCAGGTGCAGTGTATTTGCGAAATCTGATTGCACTCACGCTTTAAATAAAGGCGTACCAAAGTGTGAAGTTACGGCGGGTTTATCTTTGATGATTTCAGATAAAATTGGTGAGTTATTGCATAAAGAAAATGAAGGTAGGAAATTGCTTGTGGGGGGGCTAACTCGGAACAAATCAGTAATAGACTTCATTTACAAACAATTTGATGTTATAATTCCAGACGAAGCAGATTATTTTGAAGCAATCGGTGCAGCAATTTATGGTTTGCATAATCAAATTGAGTATGATTTGGACTATGATGATTTATTTATTCCAAAGCAATCATCTTTTTCATTTTTAGAGTCATTAGATAATTTTAGAAATTTAGTTGATTTCAAACAAGATGCTATTGATGAGAAAGAACTAACTGATGAATTTATCCTGGGATTAGATGTTGGTTCTACAACGACAAAAGCAGTGTTGATTGATAGAAATTCAAAAGCAAAAGTAGCAAGTATCTACCTTTACACTCACGGTGACCCAATTAAAGCAGCAAAAAAATGTTATCAGGCGATTTTGGATAAAATGCCCAAGAATGGAAAAATTATCGGACTTGGCACTACTGGTTCGGGTAGGCACATTGCAGGATTGCATGCCCAAACCCCAGCAATTTACAATGAAATTATTGCACACGCAACCGCCGCTGTGCACTTTGACCCCGAAGTTGATACAATTTTTGAGATAGGGGGACAAGATGCAAAATATACATATATCGTAAATAAAGTTCCCGCCGATTACGCAATGAATGAAGCTTGTTCCGCTGGCACTGGTTCATTTATTGAAGAATCTGCTTACGAAACTCTCGGACTTAAAGTAAGTGAAATTCAAGAATTAGCACTGAATGCTGATAATCCTCCAAATTTCTCTGACCAATGTGCAGCATTTATAAGCAGTGATATCAAAACTGCTTTGCAAGAAGGAATATCAAAGGAAAATATCGTAGCGGGGCTAACATATTCAATTTGTTTGAATTACATTAATCGAGTTAAGGGAAATCGTCAAGTTGGAAAGAAAATTTTGATGCAAGGTGGAGTTTGTTATAATGCAGCAATTCCAATTGCAATGGCAGCACTAACCAAAACAAAAATTATTGTCCCGCCCGATCCGGGATTAATGGGTGCTTTCGGTGTTGCATTAGAAACATTAGAAAAAATGAATTTAGGCTTACTCAAAGAGCAAGAATTCAATTTGCAAGATTTAATTAACCGTGAAGTTGAATATTTACCCTCGTTTATTTGTAAAGGTGGCAAGGAAAAATGCGATTTGGGATGCGAAATAAATATGGTTAAAGTGGAAGGGAAAAAGTATCCATTTGGTGGTGCTTGTAATAAGTATTATAATATCGTTCAAAATAAAAAAGTTAATACTTTGAATTATGATTTGGTTAAAATCCGCGAATCTATTCTTTTTGATAAATATACATACAAAAAAGCAATTCCAGAAAATGCAAAATCAATCGGAATCAATTATTCATTTTTAACACATAGCCTATTTCCTTTGTATCATAATTTCTTTTCAGCGATTGGATATAAAGTTGTCCTATCTGATGAATTTGATGAGCGTGGCTATCAAAGGGAAAATACTTCATTTTGCTTTCCTGCTCAATTATCTTTGGGTTTATTTCAGAATTTGCTCGACAAGAACCCAGATTATTACTTTATTCCAAATATTTACGAAATGTATGGACATAAAACCGAAGAAGACCGACTTGATTTTAATTCCACTTGTGTATTTGTCCAAGGCGAAGCATTATTCCTTAAACAAGCATTTAAAGATTATAGATTAGATGGAAAATTATTAACTCCCAAACTTAATTTTGCCAAAGGTTATCAATCTCAATTACCTCAATTTATCGAAATTGCGGCTCAGATTGGTTTTTACGATGTTGAGAAAGTAAAAGAGGCTTATTTTGCAGCAATTGAGCAATTAGAGGTAGCCCAAGAGGAATTAATCTTGGAAGGAACGAAAGTTTTAGAAAAATTGAAACAAAATAAAGATGAATTTGGAATTGTAATTCTGGGAAGAGTTTATAATTCGTTTAATGATATTGCAAATAAAGGTATTCCCCAAAAGATTGCATCTCGTGGAATTTATGTGATTCCATTTGATATGTTAGATTACCGAAAGGAAGATTTTCCAGATTCTATGTATTGGGAAGGTGGCAAAAGAATACTTAAAAGTGCAAATTTAGTTAAAAATGAATCGCAACTTTTTCCTGTGTATATTTCTAACTTCTCTTGTGGTCCCGATTCGCTTATTATCACTACTTTCCGCGAGATGATGGGTACAAAACCGAGTTTGACTCTTGAATTAGATAGTCATTCGGCAGATGCTGGAATCAATACTCGATTAGATGCTTTTATTGATATTGTGAATAATTATCGTCAAAATCAAAATTCCATTCAACAAAAAGATAATTATGAATTTAAAATATGCGAATTGAAAAATGCGAAAGTTGCATTTATCGAAACTCCCGATGGCAAGCAAATTCCACTAAACGATGAAAATGTTGTGCTTTTAATTCCATCAATGGGCGACTTGGCTGCACCGCTTTTTGCTGCATCTCTCCGAAGTTTAGGGTTTAATGCAATCGCACTGCCCGAAGCCGATAACGAAACTTTGCGGCTTGGTCGGTCTGTTGCAACGGGCAAAGAGTGTTTGCCTTTGCTAATTCTGGCGGGGAGTTTAATGCAATGGATTCAAAATCACTGGGATGGCAAAAAATATGTAGCATTTTTTAATGTGCAAGGAGCAGGAAATTGCCGTTTAGGTCAGTATCCCGTTTTCCTGCGTCATTTAATTCGCAGGATGAAGTGGGACAAAGTGGCACAAATGACTTTGATGAACGAAGATGGTTTTGCTGGATTTGGTGAAGATTTTGCGATTCGTGGCATTCAGGCAATTATCGCGAGCGATGTGCTGGACGATGTTCGTTCTGGCATTCTGACAATATCTAAAAATCCCCAAAAAGGCATTGAGTTTTTTAATACCCAGTTCCAAGAATTGGTAAATATTATGGCTAATCAACCCAAATTATTTATCGAAGCACTCAAAGTATTTTCCGAAAGAATAAATGAACAAGTAGAAAGGAAAAGTGCAATCGAAAATGCAAAATACATTGGATTGATGGGAGAAATCTTTGCTCGGCGTGATGGTTTTTCACATAAATGGCTGCATAAATTCTTTGCTGAACGTGGTTTTGTAACTAAAATATCATATATTTCTGAGTGGATTTTTTATGTGGATTATTTGATTGATAAAAAATTACTCGAGCCCGAGGAATCATTTAAGAATAAAGTTGAACGAAGAATTCGCCATAGTTTTATGTCCAGATTAGAAAAGAAAATTAAAAGGATTTTTGTGAAATCTGGATTTTATAAATACGAGCCAAATCAAATTAAGCGAATAATGAAAAACTCAACTCACATTATTCCGCTGGATTATAAAGGCGAGCCTGGTATTGTGCTTGGGGCAACTCTTACCCACGGCTTGACAGATTATGCTGGAATAGTAAATTTAGGACCTTTTGGATGTATGCCAACTCGTATCACCGAAGCAATTACATTGCCCGAAATTAATGTTGAAGGCAAAATTAAAGCGATGATAAATACCGAACCAAACATTCAGATGTCGAATATGTGGAATGGCGACTACCGAATTCCATTCCTTACTATCGAGACCGATGGAAATGTGTATCCACAGATAATTGAAGCAAAATTGGAGGCATTTGTATTGCAAGCACAGCGAGCCGCCAAGTTAATGGAATTAGAGAAAGCACCAAAAGAGAATTCAATTCATAAGATATTTTCAAAAATAAATTGAGTAATTTATGAAATTTGGTAAGGAATAGGATTACTTCGCCAGAAGTCCTATATCTCGTAGATGTAGGACTTCTAAACATTTTAATTTTTCTTTTTGATTATATTCATCATTTCAATTTATCAATTTGTCTAATCTCATTGTTTTATCAATTTTATTTTTTTGTTTCGTCTATAATTTTCTATAAATAATAATATTTAAATTCGGAATATTTAGAATGAGAAAAAATTCACTTCGCAATATTGCAATTATTGCTCACGTAGATCACGGAAAAACAACTTTAGTTGATGCTTTATTGAAGCAAAGCGGCACTTTTAGAGATAATCAAAAAGTGGAAGAACGCATTATGGACTCGATGGATTTGGAAAAAGAGAGAGGCATTACTATTCTTGCTAAAAATACAGTAGTTCACTACAAAGATGTGAAAATTAACATTTTGGATACGCCCGGTCACTCCGATTTTGGTGGTGAAGTTGAAAGAAGTTTAAATATGGTTGATGGTGTTTTGCTTTTAGTAGATTCAAGCGAAGGACCATTACCACAAACAAGATTTGTGTTAAAAAAAGCATTAGACAAAAATCTTCCTGTCATTTTAGTAATCAATAAAATTGACCGACAGGATGCCCGAATTAACGATGTTGTACAAGAAGTTTATGATTTATTCATAGATTTAGATGCAAATGATAAACAAATTGATTTCAAGATAATCTATTCAAATGCAAAAGCAGGTGTTGCCCATAAGGATTTAGAAGATGGATCGCAGGATTTAAGACCGCTTTTCGATACAATTTTAGAAGAAATACCTGGACCTGAATATGAGGAAAACGAAGTAACTCAATTTTTGATAACTAATCTTGATTATGATAATTATGTTGGTCAAATAGCTATTGGTAGATTAGCTAATGGCACTTTGGAATTGAACAAAGGATATTATTTAAGTGGATTAGAACAAGATCAAAAAAATGTCAGATTATCGGTAATTTATACTTTCGAAGGTTTATCTAAAAAACAAGTTGAAAAGGCTGAAGCAGGTGATATTCTTGCAGTGGCTGGTTTGACCAACATAAATATTGGTGATTCACTTACTGATTTAGATAATCCAAAACCCCTTCCACGAATAGTAGTTGATGAACCTACAATTTCTATGTTATTTTATGTTAATGATAGTCCATTTGCAGGAAGAGAAGGAAAATTTTTAACGACACGACATATCAAAGAAAGATTAGATAAAGAAATGCTTAAAAATGTGTCAATACAAATCAAACCTACAAATCGTTCAGATTGCTACGAAGTGTGCGGACGTGGTGAATTACAAATGGCTGTATTAATCGAAACAATGAGACGCGAAGGTTTTGAGTTTGCTGTATCCAAACCAAAGGTAATTGTTAAGCACGAAGATGGTGTTACACTCGAACCAGTTGAAAAAATCTCGATAGATGTTCCGGAGGAATTTGTTGGTGTTGTAACCGAAAAACTATCATCAAGAAAAGGTGTGATGACTCACTTGATGAATCACGGTGGTGGCAGAGTAAATATTGAATTTAGAATTCCTTCACGTGGATTGATTGGTTTCAGAAGCCAATTTCTGACTATTACTAAAGGAGGCGGAATAATGAACTCACTTCTCGATGGCTATATGCCTTGGGCTGGAGCGATTCCACAAAGAACTTCTGGTGCATTAATAGCTGACAGAGGTGGAAGAGTAACTGCTTATGCTGCTTATGGAATGGAAGATAGGGGAGACTTGATGGTAGAAGTTGGATCGGAAGTGTATGCTGGTATGGTAATAGGTGAAAGAAATAAATCAACTGATATGTCGTTCAATATCACAAAAGAAAAGAAATTAACAAATATGCGTGCATCAAGTTCAGATGCAACAATTGTGTTGCGAGCACCACGCAGATTATCTCTTGACCAATTAATTGAATTTATTGCTGAAGACGAATTAGTTGAAATCACACCTGTAAGTTTAAGGGTTCGTAAATTTGAATTAGACCCGCACAAACGAGCAAAAGAAGCACGAGAAGAAAGCAATTATTAATAATTGCTATAGATTAGATAAATTTCAGATGGAGCCCATTTTAAAAATGGGCTCCATCTTCTTTTAATCAGAGCAAAACACCCAACACCTAACAAATATTTACCGGAACGAAGAAATATATTTTAATTTGAAAATTTGAAAATGTCCGCTTGTCATTCCCGTGCAAACGGGAATCCACGGCAATTCCCCTCTAATAAGAGGGGGTCAGGGGGTGTGTTTAGTGGGAATGACAGCAAAGTCGACTTATGAGATAGTCTCCGTACAGATGTCCCCAGCACCCAACTCCTAACTCCTAACACCTTTCAAAAAGTAATCTTTTTATTTTTGAAAGTATTAGAATATAATTTTTTGTTTTGGTCGCTAATTTTATTATTTTTGAGAGAAATAACTTTGAGGGATTGGCTTGCATTTAATTCCAATGGCAGTGTTTCGATTTGATTATTATCCAACCATAGCCACTTTAAATAACTTAATTTTACTAGATTTGTTGGGATTGCTTTTATTTCGTTTTTAGTTAATTGAAGATTTTCCAATGATTTGAAATTTTCTATGCTATTTGGTATTTGCTGGATTTTATTGAATGAAAAATTTATTTTCTTTAAGTTGGGCATTTTTTGAATAAATGGGGGAAAATCAGTCAGCAAAGTTTGGGGCATTTCAAGTTGTGTAAGTTGTGATAAATTCTCTATATGTGAAAGAGTGCCAATTTTATTATATCCAATGTTTAGTGAATTTAGGGATTTAAGATTTTCAAAATTGATAGAAATCATATCTACATTTTGTTGAGCAAATTGAATTTCTTTTAGATTTGATGCGTTAGAATTTAAATTCAGATGATTTATTTTATTTCTATTCAGGTTTAGAACTTTTAGTTTATTTGCCTTGTTTAAACTGAAATTCTGTAATTGATTTTGCGATAAGTCGAGATTTTCTAAATTGGAAATAGACAAAATTTGCTCGTTGAAATTTGTTATTTGGTTGTTTGATAAATTTAGATATTGTATAGATTTAGGGAAAGAATTAATGTCGGTGATATTTGTTATTTTATTATTTGAATAATCAAGTGATTTTAGTTTGCTAAATTTTGATAAATCAAAATTCAAATTTGAAATTGAGCAATGACTTAAAACCAATTCCTCTAATTCAACACTACCTAAATTAGTATTAATTGATTCAATTGGATTATTGGAAAGAATAAGTTTCTTAACTAACTTTGATTGAAAATCCACAGTTGCAAATTTAATTTGATTGCCATTAAAATCAATCAATTCCAAATTTGGCAAAGAGTATAAAACTTTTGGAATTTCATAAAATTTATTATTTGATAATTTTATATTTTTGAGATTTTTCAAAAATTTAATTTCTTCTGGTAAAGTAGTGAGAAGGTTGTTGCTTAAATCTAATGAAGTTAAATTCTGAAATTCACCAATTCTTCTATCCAGATATTCCAAATTTTTTGAGGATAAATTTAAGTTTTTATAACTTGATGCATTCTTTAAAGCCTCCTCAAAATTAGTGTTCTTCTTTGCAAAATTAAATTTATTCTGCAATTTAGCACGATTATCAACTTTAATAACACGGTGCGAATCTTGAGCCGTTAATGAAAATACTCCAATTGTTATCGTAAATATTGCTATTGAAAATGCTAATTTCATAATCAGGAAAATATGTTTAATTATTAAAACGCAAAAGACAAAAATATATTACATTTCAATTTTTATTTTAATTTTTCGTTTTTATTTAAACGAAATATATAAAATGGATAATTATGATTATTACTTTTCCCGATGGTAACAAAAGAGAATATTCAGAGGGTATTACTGGATTAGAAATCTCCCAATCTCTATCACAAAAATTAGCAAAGGAAGCATTAGGCATTTTTGTTAATGGCGTTAAATATGATTTATCTCGACCAATTAAACAAGATGCAAACGTTAAAATTGTTACATTTGACGATGATGAAGGCAAAGAAATCTTCTGGCATTCATCAGCCCACTTAATGGCAGAAGCCGTGGAACAAATATATCCCGGAACCAAATTCGGTGTTGGACCCGCTTTAGAAAATGGTTTTTATTATGATATGGATTTGCCCGAAGGAGTGAAATTAACTAATGAAGATTTACCAAAAATCGAAGCAAAAATGTTGGAATTAGCACAATCAAATCAAGTATTCGAAAGAGTTGAAATCGACTGGCAAGATGCAGTAAATTACTTCAAAGAAGATGGCGATCCCTATAAAATTGAACTTTTAGAAGGTCTGAAAGATGAAGAAATCACTCTTTATAAGCAAGGCACTTTTACTGATTTATGTCGTGGAACTCATATTCCAAACACTAATGTTATTAAAGCAGTTAAATTGCTTAATATTGCAGGAGCATACTGGAAAGGAGATTCTGAAAGAAATATGCTAACTCGTATTTATGGAATTACTTTCCCTAAAAAACAAATGTTAGATGACTATTTAGTTATGAAAGAGGAAGCCGAAAAAAGAGATCACCGTAAATTAGGCAAAGAACTTGAATTGTTTATGATATCTCCTAATGTTGGTGCTGGATTACCAATTTGGTTACCAAAAGGTGCCTTTATCAGAAGAAAATTAGAAACATTTATCAAAGAAGAACTTATAAGACGTGGTTACGAGGAAGTGATTACTCCACACATTGGCAATTTGAACTTATATCGCACAAGCGGGCATTATCCATATTATGCTGATTCACAATTTGATCCAATTAAAGTAGAAGACGAAGAATATTTACTTAAACCAATGAACTGCCCGCATCACCACCAAATATATTTGCTAAAACCACACTCATACCGAGAATTACCAATAAGATTAGCTGAATTTGGAACTGTTTATCGTTATGAACAATCTGGTGAATTAAATGGTTTGACAAGGGTTCGTGGATTTACTCAAGATGATGCACATATTTATTGCACACACGATCAATTGAAAAGCGAAATTCACAATGCAATTGAATTAACTCAACTTGTATTCAAAACATTTGGAATGCCTGTTTCTACTCGTTTATCTTTCCGTGATGAAAATTCCAGCAAATACGCTGGCGATCCAGAAATGTGGGATAATGCAGAACGCGAACTTACCGAAATAGCAGATGAAATGGGATTGGACTATTTCATTGGCAAAGGTGAAGCCTCATTCTACGGACCAAAAATTGACTTTATTGTAAAAGATGCCATTGGCAGAAAGTGGCAATTAGGAACTGTTCAAGTTGATTATGTTATGCCTGAACGATTTGGTTTGGAATATATAGGTGCAGATAATCAAAAGCATCGTCCAGTTATTATTCACCGTGCTCCATTCGGTTCGATGGAAAGATTTATGTCTATCTTAATCGAACATTATGCAGGCAATTTCCCATTCTGGTTAGCACCAACACAAGTAAAAATTCTTCCAATTTCCGACAAGCAATTTGAATATGCTAATAAAGTTAGTGAGATTTTGAAACAAGCAGGGTTTAGAGTGGAAGTTGATTTGAGAAGCGAGAAAATTGGAAGGAAAATCGCAGAATCAGAACAAGCAAAAATCCCAGTTTCTTTGATTATTGGTCAAAAGGAAATGGATGCCGATAGTGTTTCTGTTAGAATTCACGGCAAAGGCGATACGGGCTCAAAAACTATAACAGAAATTGTAGAAATGTTCAAGAAATGGGACGATCCCTATTTTAAAGAAGAATAAATCAGGTCATTAATGCAATATCTATCAATTTTAATGTTATTTTTAATTTCCTGTTCAAACAATAACAATATGCAAAAAGATAAAGAATATAAAAAACTAACAGCGGAAGAAGAATTTGTAATCCTAAAAAAAGGTACTGAAAGACCATTTGTGAATAAATATGATGATTTTTTTGAAGATGGGCAATACAAATGCAAACAATGCGGTGCTGTTTTGTTTGCTTCTGACACAAAATTCCATTCTGGGTGTGGCTGGCCCTCATTTGACCAAGCAATACCAGGAACTGTTAAAGAAATTCCCGATAAAGATGGAGTTCGTACCGAAATTGTCTGTGCAAATTGTGGCGGACATTTAGGACACGTCTTCTTTGGCGAAGGTTATACAAAGGAGAATACAAGATATTGTGTTAATTCAATTTCTTTAGAGTTTGAAGGTAAAGAAACAGAACCACAAACAGCACAAGCATATTTCGCTGGTGGTTGCTTTTGGGGAGTTGAGCATTTATTGCAAAAGCAAAAAGGAGTAATTTCGGTCGTTTCGGGCTATTCTGGTGGCAAAAAAGATAATCCAACTTATCAAGAAGTTTGCACGGGAACAACGGGGCATGCTGAAACTGTTGAAGTTGTCTATAATCCATCGTTAATATCTTATCGAGAATTACTAAAATTATTTTTTGAGATTCACGACCCTACTCAAACCGACCGACAAGGTCCCGATGTGGGCAATCAATATCGTTCCGCTGTGTTTTACAAAACAGAAGATGAAAAACAAACTGCTATTGAATTGATAAATATCCTAAAACAAAAAGGTTATGATGTAGTAACCGAAGTAGAGCGTTTTGAAAAATTCTGGAAAGCCGAAGATTATCATCAAGACTATTACCAAACAACTGGCAAAACACCTTATTGCCATTTTTACACAAAACGTTTTTAATAAAATGATGTGCCAAACCTTGCGAGAGTGGCACGGTTGACATTTTATAAGATTTAATGGAGTTCATTTTAAAGATGGACTCCATCTTTTTTTATAAATATTTTTAATATTTTATTAAAATAATTCATAAAAATAATTTATAAAAATATATACTTTTTTTTGTTGATAGTTATCAAATTGTAAATATTTGATATAATTATAAATACGGCAAATATCAACTAATAAATATCGAACAAATTGATTTTATTATGAATATAAAGTTAATTTACTTTATAAATCAAGAGTATCACGTATTATATTTATTCGTAATTTAGCAAAAACAAAGTTTGCAAAAGCAATAAAAGTACAAAAATGAGTGATGAAACATTATACGGCAAGTTCGGAATAGGGCATAGAATGGGCATTGGCTTATTGGCTTATTGGCTTATTGGCTTATTGGCTTATTGGC
>DYLM01000046.1:10830-17894 GCA_020722095.1 Chloroherpeton thalassium | reverse complement strand
TTCCCCCTCCGTGAGGGGGCAAGGGGGAGGATATGATAAAAAACAAAACAAAAAACCTTCCGAAGGTTTGGAAAACTTCGGAAGGTTGGTTGTTTATTAATTCAATTAATTTATTTTTTGGATTTATTTTTATTTTGCACTTCTTTTGTTATATTTTTAAATTGTGGAATTGATTTGCCTTGTTTGGCTTGTAATTCTTGTGCCTCTCGTAATTTCTTTTGCATCCAACCTTCTTTCTTTGGTGTCTTTTTCAAATCTTCCAGAGTGAATTTTTTCCTTGAGAATTTATTAATATAAATTTGCATTCCAATACTTACAATATTGAAGGTGAAATAATATAAGTTAAGTCCCGATGGTAGATAATTGAAAAGTAAAGTCATCATTACAGGCATAATATAAACCATTGATTTCTGTCTTGGGTCCATTACTGTTTGCTTTTGTTGAATGAATAAGGTAAGACCCATCAATACTGCCAAGCCCGAAAGTTGACTAATTCCCATTATAGAAAAGCCAAAATGAACAATAACGTCCGGAACTGACAAGTCAGTTATCCAAAGGAAGAAATCCGCTTGACGCAATTCAATTGCATTTTTTAATACGGCATACAAAGCAAATAATATTGGCATTTGCAATAAGATTGGCAAGCATCCACCGGCTGGATTTATGCCATATTCTGAATAAATTTTCTGAGTTTCAATCTGTTGCTTTTGCATATCATCAGGATATTTCTCACGCACTTTATTCACTATTGGTGCAATCAGTTGCATTTTTTGTGCTGAACGCATTTGAGAAATTGATAAAGGATAAAGAAGCAATTTCATTAAAATTGCAAATAAGATTAGAGAAACACCATAATTTGGAATGTAAGTATGGATAAATTCAAAGATTGGCAACATAAAATACTCGCCAATTTGACGAATACCGTATTTGAATCCTAAATCTACAAGACCTTCAACCCCATATTGCTTTGTTATTGAATAATCTAATGGACCAGCAAAAATTTGATATTTATGCTTTGCAATTCCACCAGAATAGGGCAGTCGGAACTCGATAGAATACACTTTGGACACGCCATTATTTTTGAAATTTTTCTTTACACCATCTAAATCCACAGTTCCATCAAACGACTTAAAAGGTTGCGGTATCAATGCAACTGCAAAATACTTAGTTTTAACTGCAGCATAATCAATTAAGCCAGTGGAGCTGATATGTTTTCCATTTTCATCATCAGCATCTAATTTTTCTAAATCACCATTTAGTGAAGCATAAGCCAACATCGAAGTTGCTTCGTCGACACTATTTTTCTCTTGATTACGAATTCCACTTCCCCAAACTATACGATAACCGCGATTGGGAATAAACTCTTCCATATTTACAACATCAACATCATAGTTAAATGCATAAGAATTTCCGTAAAATGTGTATTTCACTTGGATTTTGGAATCATCGTCTAATTGCATTGTATAAACTAATTTGAGTGTGTCTTTATCCTTCAATTCATATTGACTTTGATTTGAATTTATTGAGAAAGTCAAATCGCGAGTGTCTATTAAATGATTTTGTTGAGTTCGGAACGATAAATACAAGTCCCCTTTGCGAGAGTTGATTAAATTAACTTGCTTTTGGTCCCATCGCAAATACTCATTTAAATACAACGACTTAACTGATGCACCTTTGGACTGCAGAACAATTTTAGTTAATTTATTTTTAATGGTAATTTTATCATTTTGTCCATTAGCAAATTCACTAAAGAACCCGTATTTTTGAAAAGCTACCGAATTTTGAATCGAATCTTGATTAATTAGTGTATTAGCAGAATCGTTCAATTTTTGCAAAGTGTCTAATTTTTTAGATGCCTCTAATTTATCAAGAGAATCTTTCATTGTTAAAGAGCGGAATTTCTCTTCTGGTGGTAAAGATTGTCGGTTGACAGATTGGAAAACCATCCACACAATGATAACACCTGTAATTAAAATAAGGGCAATTATACTATTTCTATCCATTGATTTCTTTTTTTAATTATTTGAAATGAATATTTTTAAATGAAAATCTCTTGATTTCATCGGGCACTGGGTCGTATCCGCCTGGATTAAAAGGATTACAACGAACAATTCGTTTTATCGAAAGCCATCCACCACGAATAGCACCAAATTTCTGAATTGATTGCAATGAATACTCCGAACAAGTTGGGTAAAACCTACACGATGGTGGAAATAACACAGAAATGAAATTTTTATAAAATTTGATAATATATATAAATATGTATTTCATTTAGAATTATCGAGTGTATTTATAACTTCAGAATTAACCACTTCAGTATTATTTATTTCATTAATATGTAGTATTTTATCAAGCATCTTGAATATTGGTGTTCTAACATCATTTAATTTAATGTCTTTAACCTTAGTTACACTTCTACCATACCAATTTATTGTAATAATCTGAACTTTTGATAGTTCGTCAATTTTATTTGCATCTTTGATATAAGCTCGAAAAGATTCTTTAATTAAACGTTTTATTCTATTACGAATTACAGCCTTTTTAAAGTATTTTTTAGGAACGCTAATTCCAACATAAATTTTATTTTGGTCAGGTGATTTACCCCTAACTAAAATATCAGTTGGTTTGTAGCAAATTCCAATCAGAAGTTGTTCGCTACGGAATTTTTTACTGATTGAAAAAACTTTGCTAAAAGAATTAAAGCCCTTAAGAGGGCTGTAATTCAAATTTTTCATACTCTCGTTACTTTAGAAGTTCTTTGGTTCATCACTAACAGTCAATTTATGTCTACCTTTAGCACGACGAGCTGCAAGAACTCTTCTGCCGTTTTTGGTGGACATACGCAAACGAAAGCCGTGCTTGTTGCGTCTTTTACGCAAGCTTGGTTGGAATGTTCTTTTCATATCTAATACCTATTATTTTTTTTCTTAATATATTCACAATCATTAAATAGTCTATATTCCATAAAATTCTAATTTTATGGCAAATATAGAATTACAAAATTAATAAATTACATTGAAATAATTGTTATATTTATTATTTTTCAATTTATTATTTTTCAATTTATTATTTTTCAATTTGTTATTTTTCTAAAATCATAATTTCCACTCTGCGATTTTGCTGCCTCCCTTCATCAGTATTGTTATTTGCTTTTGGTTTTGTTTTGCCATAACCCTTTGTTTCTAATCGGTTTTCGTCAATTTGATTATCCACAAGATATTTCTTAACTGCGATTGTGCGATTTTCGGAAAGAATTAAGTTATTTTTGTCATTGCCAATATTATCAGTATGCCCCTCGATTCTTATTTTGAGATTAGGATTACTTTTCATCAATTTAACTAATCTATTTAATTCGGGGAATGATTCGGGCAATAATTCATATTTACCAAATTCAAAAAAGATATTGTTTATTGCAACCTTCTCGCCTTTTTCGATAGGAACTAATTTCAAATCTTTTTTAAGTTCTTTGAATTCGGAAAGTTGCGTTAAGTCTATGTTTTCGTTAATTGCAATAAAGCCTTCGCTACTTGCCGAAAAACCATATTTCTTGCCCGCAGGCAAAGCAATTGTATATTCACCAGTTAAAGGATTGCTTCGGGCAACTCCCGCTTCCTTGCCAGATGGCAATTCTTCATAAATAATCTTCGCTCCTAATGGTTCTCCAGTTTTGGAGTTTAATACTTTACCTGAAATCAAAACTACACTTGTTGGCTTGGCACTTGTTGGCAATTTTATTCTAAAAATATCCTCATTAGTAGCCTTATTAGCAGATGATACAAAATAAGCATAATCTCCTTCGGCAGAAGTTGAGAAATATGCGTCCCATTCGGCAGTATTTACTTTGTTTCCCAAATTCATTGGTTCGCTCCAATTCTGCCAAGTATCGTCTAAACGGCGAGACACAAAAATATCGTTTTTGCCATATCCTGGATAGCCGTCAGAAGAAAAATACAAAGTTTTCCCATCGGGTGCTAAAAAAGGCGATACTTCGTTGCCAGCAGTATTTAGCGTATTTCCTAAATTCATTGGTTTCGACCAAGCCCCATTTTCTTGTAAAAAACTTGCATAAATATCATGTTCTCCGTAAGTATCATCACGCACTACAGATAGTAGAAGAGTTTTGCCGTCACTACCAAGAGAATAGGAATTATATCTACTAAGCGAACTGTAATCTTCTATTTGTAATTTTTCGGGAAAATCCCAACCATAAGCGTTGCGATGGCTTATTGATAAACCTGGCTGTGGAGTTTGATTCTTAATATAAGCATTACCAAGCAATAGAGAATTATTATCTGGAGTTATAGAGATAGCAAAATTATTATAAATATTATTGATTGGCTGACCAATATTTTGCGGAACAGTAAATCTTCCAGTAGTATCAATTGTTGCAAACCAAACATCTTGCTGATGATCAATGCCAATATTACCTGGATGACCGTCTCGCGTGAAATACAACACTTTGCCATCGGGCGAGATTATCGGTGCAAGTTCAGAATATTCTGAATTAACTTCTCTCAATAATTGGGGCTGACCAATCAATTCAACATCTTTAATCAAATTTACTTTTGGCTTGATTGTATCGGAACAATTTGAAATTCCAATTGCATCAATCTGATAATCATCATAAAATTTTGAAGTATTGAAGGTTATAATTACATAATCAACGTTAAAATCTTCGTAAAACAAATTAAAAAAACGACCACGAATATTCATTGGCGAGGGATTAGGGTCATCGTAAATTACTTTGCTCTTATTTCTATTATCAAATAGGGTTACACGGGCAATTGCACCAGGATTATAATTTTCCGAAATTACCATTTGACGAGTTGGCAAATTGTTTGCAAATTTAACTTTAATAAATTGATTTCTCCTAACTCCAAATGGCAATGACCAAGAAGTAATTGACTTCTCACCTTTTGGGCAAACGTTGTACTTTCCAAGTGCGTTTATAGGTGAGAATTTTTTTTGAGAAATTGTATCAGAGGAGCAATCTAATAGTTGGCTTGCCCAAAAAACTTCACATTTATCAATATTATGCTCGATTGTTTTATCGCTATTATGTTGCGAAAAAGTTGGGCTTATTATTAAAAATAGAAATATAATAATTATCATTATAGTGTAAATTATGAATAGATTATTCAAATTAATTAAAACGAATTAGATACATTTTAATTTATTTGTTGATGAAATCGGAAAAGTTTAGCCTTGACAATCTTACTAATTTAGTAATTAATGTAAAGAAACTCTCCATTTTTAATAAAAAAATAAAAAAATTATCATAAGTATTAAAAAAATAAGAAAAATATCATCAAATTTTTTTGTTAAATAAGATATTTTCCTTAATTTTGTATTTTATATCTACATAATTTTGTAAACCAACATTAATTAATTTAAAATCAATAAAAAATCAGGAAGAAGTAATGATTGAACAATCTTCTGTTAGCGATGCACAAATCGTTAGCAATCAAGCCAACTTAGATGAAAACACTAATCAAGTTGAAGAAAACAATAACCCAACAACCGAACAAGTTGCCGAACCGATTATGGAACAAGCACCTATAGCTGAAACCCCAGTAGTAACTGAAACTGCTACCGAAGTAGCTACAACTACTGAAGTAATTGAGGCACCAGCACCGGAAGCGACCGTAACTGCAACAAAACGTAAAGAAAGAATTCCAGCTAAGCCAAAAGTTGAAGTAGATCCAGAAGTTCTAAACGAGGTTCTTGAATACAAAAATGCTGGAACAAGTCTTACAGCTAAAGTTGAAGACAGAGTTCGTGGTGGGCTAAAACTTAACTACAAGGGACTTGCTTTGTTTTTACCAATCTCACATTTCGGAATTCGTCCAAATCCAAACGAAGAAGATTTGATTCGTGCAGTTGGAGATTTCTTGCAAGTGCAAGTATTGGAAGTAAACGAAGATGTACCTTTGTACAGAAGGAATATAATTGTTTCACGTAAAAAGTTATTGGAAACAAGTTTTTGGGAAAATATTAAATTAGGGGATATTGTCTCGGGACCTGTTACTTCAATTACTACTTTTGGTGTATTCATTGACATTGGTGGCTATGAAGGTTTGGTTCACATCAGTAGATTATCCCGTAAAAAAGTTGACAATGCAAAGAACTTCACTAAAAAAGGCGAAATTTTACGAGCCAAAGTAGTTGAAATTGATAAAGAAAAACAAAGAATTGGTTTAAGTATGGCGGAATTAGAACCATCACTTTGGGACAAAGTACCAGACAAATTCCCAGTTGGCACTAATGTAAATGCTAAAGTTAAAAAGTTCATAAATTTTGGGGCAATTGTTGATTTGGGCGATGGTATTGATGGTATTATCCGTAATCAAGATTTGTCTTGGACTAAGAGAATTAATGACCCATCCGAAGTTCTTCAATTAAATTCCGAAATTCAAGCTCAGGTATTATCAATCAATACTGATAAAGAATTAGTTTCTTTAAGCTTAAGAGCTGTTTTAGAGAATCCTTGGAATACAGTTGAGGATAAAATCCAAATTGGACAAGAAAAATCTGGAATAATTCAACAAGTAAAGCCAGAAGGCATTGTTGTCACAATTGAAGAAATTTTCGATGGATTTATTCCAAAAAGTAAAATGCGTAATTTACAAAAAGGAAAGAAATTACCATTCAAGAAGGGCGATACAATCGAAGTGCTTGTTGCTGATTTAGTACCAGCAAGTCAATCCTTGATTTTATCACCAAAAGATGCAGGTGAAGAAAATAACAATGATTCATATCAACAGAACCGCAACGACCGCTCTGACAATAGAGGTGATAGAAGCAATTCAGACCGTAGCAATGGCGATCGTGAGCGCAAACCAAGAAATTTCAACAGATCAAACGATAGAGATTACACCCCACAACCAGTTGAAATGACTTCAAATGAAATTGGGAACTTCTCTTTCAGCGATATGTTAGGCGAAGATATTCTTAAAAAGTTAAATGCGAATAAATAAGATAACCAAATATATATAATGAAAAAAGGGCTGCTCAATTGGGCAGCTTTTTTTTATTCTCTGCACTATGATTTAATTGATTAGTAT
>DYLM01000046.1:0-10730 GCA_020722095.1 Chloroherpeton thalassium | reverse complement strand
GCTCAATTGGGCAGCTTTTTTTTATTCTCTGCACTATGATTTAATTGATTAGTATGATTACCATGATTACTTTTTCATCAATTCAGATTCTTTTTTTTTTAAAATCCACATCCTTTTTTAAAGAAATCATAGCCATCATATTAATCAGGTTAATCATAGTTAAAATTCTGCACTATGATTTAAATGATTTGCGTGATTACCATGATTACTTTCTCATCAATTCAGACTTTTTTTTTTTAAATCCACATCCTTAAAAAATCATATCCATCATAATTATCAGGTTAATCATAGTTAAAATTCTGCACTATGATTTAAATGATTTGTATGATTACCGTGATTACTTTCTCATCAATTCAGACTCTTTTTTTTTTAAATCCACATCGTTTTTTAAAGAAATCATAGCCATCATATTAATCAGGTTAATCATAGTTTAAATTCTGCACTATGATTTAAATGATTTGCGTGATTACCATGATTACTTTTTCATCAATTCAGATTCTTTTTTTTTTAAAATCCACATCCTTTTTTAAAGAAATCATAGCCATCATATTAATCAGGTTAATCATAGTTTTATCTGCCACCCGAAATTGCGATGCGGATGTCCAAACCAAATTGGGTAGTGTAATAGCCGGGTTGGGCGGCCCCAGCGGTGAATGTTCCTTCGTAGCGAATAAATAACGATGCCGTCACAATATTGCTAAGTGAATAACGAGCGCGTGGCTCAATAATAATTTGCGTATTGCCATTCAAAGTCCAACCATTATTGGTATTACCTCCTTGGTAACTTGTTGGATCTAAAATATCGTAAGTTGTGTTTTGATTATCTTTGTATGTGCCCAAAAAACTCAACTCAAAATCATTTTTCAATTTTAATCCTAAAAATGGGAAATCAACTCCACGCATTGTGTAACTAACTTGTGTTGTAAAATCGTTAGATGTTTGTGAGGAAATAACTGAGCGTGCTGCCGTATTTATCATAAATGATTTTTGAGTGGAAAATCTTACAGTCGTTGTTAGTGCTCCTTTGAATTTCTTTTCATCAAAAGAAGCAGTAAGACCAATCAAAGGTTGGAAGCCATATTGAACCATTTGATTTTGAATAAAACTACCCAAATCTGTTGTTTGAATTGTTTCTTGATAAGTGGATTGATAATTATGATCCATTGATAAACGCTTCAGATAATCTTTCCAAATTCCCCATTTCTCTAAACCTTCCCAGCGGAATGACCAATTTATACTTGGAAGGAATTTCCCTGCTTCGCCACCAATATATCTAAATGCACGCAGGTTTTCGAAAAATGATTTTGATAATGCATCTTGTATTAAAGAATTTTTGGTCATTGTATCAACAGGCAAATTGTCAATATTTGCCTTTTTAGCATTGAAATCATTCACAACGTCTTCTATTGTATTACCAAATAGATTTAAGCCAAAAATTGACGGGAAAGTAAGGAATGATCGATTTAAATTACGAACTGCAATTATATTTGTTGGTGTTTGACGACCCACACTATCAGTTAAAATAGTTTGATTGCGATTATATCCCAAATCGGTTTTCCAAATTAAATCGAGAGTAGCACCTTCCCATAATTTACGCGAAGTTTTTATCTCAAAAGTTGTTTGCTGTCGGAAATTATCTTGCAGAACACCATTTGGTGGACGAATTCCTTTGGAAGTTTCAAATCCAAAATAAGGGAATTTGTCTGATTTTATAATATTAAACGAGCCGTGCGGATTTTCAATTAAGCCTAATTGATATGCAAATGCAGGTCCGTAAGCTAATCTATCATTGCGGAATGTTACGCCTCGCTCCCAGAAATTTGCAAATCCATTTCCACCATAAACTCCTGGATTTAAACTTGAATTAGTCTGATTTAAACTAAAATCAATCTTGTCCCAATTTAAAAATATACTTTTTACAACTTTAGCAATTGATTTGACAAAACCACCTATTGTATCAGCAACAATACGAGTGCCTTTGGGTTCAAGTCCCGCAAACCATTTATCTCCTAAAGCCTTCAATTTTAATGAATTACTTATTCTTAAACTGCTATTAACGCTTGCATTTTTGGCAATATCTCTAATTGTGGTATCGGGTTGCAATGGGTCGCTCCAAGTGTAAGTTGCTGAATATGACGAGGTAATATCCCAAAAACGCGACATTCCAAAAAAGTTAGGCAAAGTTGGTTTTGCATTAATCGTAACTACTTGCGAATGTAATGTATTGCTACCTAAATCAATTAATTTATCTTTTGGCATAAAGATTTGGCGAGCCAATTCACTTCCTGTCCGTTGATAACCAAATTCATCTAATTCCATTGGAACTAAAGTAGAAGTAGTGTTAAATGTATAATCCAATAATGGATTTAGGAATCCACCTTCAGTAAACTTCCACGAGAATTGCCCTTGACGAACAGCATTAAATTCACGTAAAACAGGACTTGGATAATCCAAATATCGTGATTGTTCTGTTTGTCGCCTACGCATCATATCCAGTGACAAATTTAAAGAAGCAGGTAGTGGATTTATTTTATATGCCGAATACACCCCAATAATTGGCGTTTTTTCAGGTATCCATTTTAATGGTGAAAATGAAAGTTTATCAGGAATTTTTAAAGCATATTGTGCATTAAATTTCCAAACCCAATTAAATCTTTGCTCATAAATTACCGAACGTTCGTAGTCTTGAGCATAAGAATATCCCAAAGTAACAGCATTCAGTGTATTGTCCATTAACCAATGTTTAATTGGAATACCCAATTTAACTTGTGTTAACGCCCAATTATCAGAAACTCGTAATGTTTGTGATTTTGTAATTACAGTTCGTTCTGCCGACTGTGCAAGAGCATTTGCTTCATCAACCGATAAGCCATTAGTAATTGCATTTTGATAAGTTTGATTGCGTGCTTGAATGGATGCTTCCTGTAAATTAATATCATTATTAGCAACATATTCGGGTGTTTCAGCTTGTTCGGCGTGAGTATAACTTATGGGTAATCGCATTTGCGAAAAGCTCTTTGGTGCTAATTTCTCTAAATTTCCCAACACATTTACCGACCACGAAACAGCATTATTACGATTACCAAAACGTTCCTCGATTTTGTGGAAATTTGGCAATGAATTCTGAACACTTACATTTACTTGCCCTAAATCTGCAATTTTCAAGTCTAAATTCCCAACTGCAGCCCAATCTGCTCTTTGCTCGGGATTAATCAATCGCAATTCATCTACCCACATAGTTGTAGATAATGTATTTGGAAATCGTTCTGGTGGATTTTCTACACCAAACCCAAAGAATTGAACACGCGTAAGTATTGGATTTCCTTTAATTTGGAAAGTAGCAAGTGGATCATTACTTACAGGAAAAGTTTGAAGTGTGTATATTCTTGATGTATCTCGAATTTGCTTGATACTTGTCAATTCTTGCAAATTTATTTCAACATCTTGCCAGCCACGAGTAAGCGGACGCTTATATTCGTAATAATTAAGCGAGTCAATTCCAAAACGCAAATAAGCATAAGCCTTTGGCACTGCTCCTTTGGCTTGATTATCGGGCATCAATTCATCGCCGTGAACGAAGAATTTCAATACTTTATAATTGAAAATATCTAATGGCTGATTATTTCCCATACGGAAAATACGAGTAGCCATTCTTCCTTCCCCAAATTTCAAATCTTTTACCGATATTTTTAGTGATTGTTCATTCATTCGCACATCAGCATAAGCATCATTATTATTGAGCAATCGTGGAGCAGTTACGCCCGGTGGCATTGAGTAAAAATCTGGCTCTTTGGCATTATCCCATAGATTTACGAAAGAAACTTGCAATACACTATCGTTGTTTGGAATGCTTTGGAAATCGTTGATTCTTTGCCATTGCGAACCTAATAATTGCCACTTTTCAATTAATAATTTCACTCTTCCGCCTTGGAAACGAGCACGAATATATTGAATATTTGAAAATGATGGAGTTCCAACTACTTGGTGAGGTCGTCTGATTGGTATTCTAAACAAGAACCAACCTTTGTCGGGATTACCACCAACTATTTGCGGATTATTGTTTGGGTCGGGAGTCAGATTAATTTCATAAGTAAAATAATTATTACTTAATGATATATTTTGTCCATTATTATCATTTAAAATTTCTTTATCAGGAAATTGTCCTAAATCGGCAAATTTTGAATTTCCCTCGAAATTATTATATTTCATAAAATCTTCACCAGGACGAATATCTCCTGTTGTGCCAAAGTTGAAAAAATAATTGTCACGCGCTGGATCTTTTTCCTCATTTAAGGGAAGTGGATATGCTACTTTCTCGGCATCATCATTTAATTGATCTATACCAACATCTTCGCCTTTGTCTATAATTCCATTTGGAAATTTACTATTTTCGGTAAAACCATCTTCGGTATCCAATCTATCATTAGGAATAATGTCTTCGCTTATCTGTCCTAAATCGATAAACATTTTTCCAGCACCATTCTCATTATCTTGGATATACATCATTATTTCGATGTATTCAATATTCTCTGCATCAAAATTTGTTGCATAAGATGATAATAATTTTTGGAAACCACCCCAAATCTTCCTTCTATTTTCGGGTTTTGAACTAAATGCATTATTCGGGTCATAATATCCAACATTATTGCTATCCAAAAAGTCGGGGTTCATATTATAAATACCACGAATATCAGGAGAGAAATCCACTACCAACGGACTAAATAATCTTTGCCCACGAACATTATTCTTATTATTAGGATAAGCATCTTGAGTGGGAATATATGGTAAAAATTGCTGATACCAATATGTGTGAGCGCGGTATAACGACCTACCAAATCCCGAAGAATCGATTGAATTATCTACCGGAGGCGAGGCATAAGTCCATTGAGCAGGACTTGTTCCAAGTGATATTGTACGTTGAGCACTTTCAAAATCATCAACATAAACCACTGGCGATTTATCATCAGAAGCAATTTCGGATGTTCGTTTATTTGGATTAGGCAATATCATTGCCCATTCACCTTGCATATTCAGTGTTGATGGGACTTTTGTATCGTAAAATGGCAATAAATCCACAAGTTTAGTTAGCCAAGGGGCATCTAAATTAAATCTTGCATCAAACCCAAACATAGAATTTGCAACTGGTTCATCGCCCAATCGTACTCGGTCGATAGTGGCAGATTGGTCGTAATGCATAAATGTTCCACCCAGCGAGGCTTTGCTATATCGAGTTTTGAATAGTTCATAATCAGCACGAACGCCAGCCAAGGTTTTGGTTGCCAAATTTATAATATCTTGTTGTTCGTATTCAATTTTTAAATTTGCATTTGGAACAGTTGCTCTGGCATTTTTCATAGTTAAAATACCAGAATAATAATCTATCACATAATCCTGATATTCACGGAGCGGTGCACCATCAAGCGTAACCTTCACGCTTCCTGGAGACAAATTGAATGAACCCAATGCAATACGATTTGTGGCACGCCCCGAAACTTCACCCGAAATTACAAACCTATCGCGTGCAGTATTACGTGCGGCAATATTATAAGTTGTATCATAAACTTGGTCAAAAGTATATTGCTCTGCAATTTCGGGATTGCCTGCTTTTGCAAAATAATCCCTAATTCCATCTCCAAAAGGCTCTGCATTTGGGAAAGTTATTTCGCCCGTAGTTGCATTAAAGAAAGGAGGTCGCAAATCCATTAATCCATCGGGTGGAGTTGTGCCTGTTGCATTATTTACTCGGTCAACACCGAAAATTGTAACTAATTTATCATTTGCTCCTGCCAACACATCTACCGAATCATTATTCTCACGAATATACCATAGATTTACACGCGTATCCTGTACATTTACATTAGAAGCATTAATCTGATACACATTTCGCATTTGCCTTGACCAGAGAATACTATAAGATGGCAATAAATTTGGACGGCTGATTAACTTTAGAATTAATGTATCTTTTGTTGCGACATTATTTGTGAAAGTTCCATAATAAATATCATCCTTTTCTCCCAAAGTTTCACCTTCGATAACATAAGCAACAGCATAATATCTATCATCACGATAATTCTTAAGATGCAATGTGCCTAAATTTGTATCGAAAATATAATTCATCGAGTCTAATAATATGAAATTTCCTCGCTCCACCACACCTTCCACAATTGGTCTTTGCTTTTCTTGAGGGGTGTATATTTCTCCGTCCATCAACTTTTTACCAGGCAAATCTGCAATAGCAACAGAATTGCCCGCACGAGTAACTCCATCACGAATATCATTTGTAGATTCGTAGACTTGAATTCTTTTCACTCGATAGAATTGTGCTTGCTTTGTATTTGGAATAACCGGAGTTGAGTTCTTAAAATAATCATTATAAATTGCTTTGTAATTTGTATCCAAGAAAAAGTGATTTTTTGCATAATCATAAGCACGAATCGAAAATGATTGCTTGCTACTTCCACCACGAACATCTACAAATTTCCTTTGTCCCCTTCTTTGCGAGAATACAGATTTTAGATATAATGGACCAAATTGGAAATCTGCTCTGACACCAAAAAGCGATTGTCCGCCACCAATAAGAGTGGATTGAATTGGAAAATCAATATTTCCTAATTCGACTTTCTTAACAATATCATCATCTTCACCATCAAATCCAATTTTGAATTTATTATTAAAATCATAAGTATTGCGAGTATTCCAATCAGTTCCAAAGGCTAATTTATCGCCAATTTTTGCACTTACATTCACTCGCACATCTTGATTAAAAATGGGAGAAGATTGAGTTTGTCCAAATGCAGAGGCAGTACCTAAATTCTGTGAATCAAATCGCCAGCCAATCCGTAAATTCACTTCACCATTAACATTGATGCTGATAGATGGTTTACCGAAAATGCTTGTAACGGCATTCATAGGAATTGGGATGCTAATGCCAGTTGCAGCGGCTAATACTCCACTTAAATCACGGCTGGATAGTGCTTTTTTTAAATCATAACGAGTAAGCACCGAATCCCATAATTGTGCTTGAATTGCTTGTTTGCGAATTTCTAAATATTCGTCCATCGTCAAGGAATACGAAAAGTTTACTTGAGATGAATCAAATTCTTCCGTAAAAGTAAATTTACTTAGCGTTGAATCCATATTGATTAGTTCGCGGTAATAATTCGGACGGTACCAGTTGCTACCAAATTGTGGGTCGGCTAAATCATTTCGTTTAAGTGCTTGTTCTTTATAGTACTTCAGTAGATTATTTAATGAGTCAGAATTGGAATTATAATCAAAATTGTTTAAATTCATATCAATTGGTGATTGAAGCAACCATAAATTGATATAAAATAATAAGTATGGATTAAATGCAGTTGTATATTTTAATGAAGCAGTTGAAATTTGCGAGTTTTGCGTAACTTCAGCTTGAACATAAGTAAAGTTGGTATTAATAAACAAAAAAGCACTTAGTAAAAAGGCAATAATTGAACTACGAGAAGTCCTGCGGAAAAATGTATTTTTTAATCGGAATATCACAATATTTATTATGTTCATTAAGTAGAGTTATTGCAAATTGCCTCTTTTTTAAGTTTTTTTTAAATAATATTAATTATAAAACACAAAATTAATAATTCCAAATGTTTAAAACCGAAAAAGTACCCTAATTTATTGTAAATAATCTCAAATTTTTGAAAATTTTCATTTTATGATTAAAATATCTTACATTCTAATTTAATAAACTACACATCTTTGTTGCTATGCTCACAAAAGTGGTAACATATTAATATTTATTCAATGACTTTCAGTCTTAGGAAAACTTGGGAATCTTATCACCCAGTATATTCTACAAAAAGAGAATCCAGAAGAAATAACCTAATATTGAAATGAATACTATTCCTAAAATATTCAAAATAAAACCATATCTTGCCATATCCTTTACTTTCACTAATCCAGTACTCATCGCAATAGCATTCGGTGGAGTTGCAATTGGCAGCATAAAAGCATAACTTGCTGCAATCGTTGCGACTAATTGCAAAAGCATCATTTTATTATTGGGAAATGTAGCAGATAATCCGTAAATAACGGGCAAAAGCACTGAAATTAATGCAGTATTACTTGTGATTTCGGTCATAAAAATTGCAAAAGTGATTACTATTACTATTACTATGAAAAATGGTAGAGTGTGAATTTGAGATAAATATGATGCCGTTACTGTTGAAAGTCCTGTTGCAGTAAAGCCACTTGCGATTGCAAAACCTGCACCAAATAGGAATATGATTTCGTAAGGCAACTTGCGGGTATGTTCCCAAGTTAAAAATCCCAATTTTGGAAAAAACATAAAGAGTCCGAAGGATAGCAAAATCCACTTTTCATCTAAACCTAAACCATTATAGTAAGGTTTTATTGGTGAATTTACAATTAGTAACACTACTAAAACTAATAGAATAATTGATAAACGTTTGTGTTCGGGTGAAAATTCAATTTTCTCAAGTGTAATTGCAGTATTTTCGTTCTTCAATCCTCGCGACATAATCCAACTCATCAAAACACCCATTATAATTGTTAAGGGCAACATCATTATTATCCAATTAACAAATGGGATTGTTACGATATTATGAGTTTGCAGAAAGCCCAGAAAAATCAAGTTGGGCGGAGTGCCAATAGGGGTAATTATTCCTCCCAGACTTGCACCATAAGCCACAGCAAGTAATAATCTTACGTGTAGTTTTTGATTAGTTGTAAGAAATGACGCAATTGGAATTAACATCAAAGCCGTAGTTGTATTTGAAATAAAACTACTAATCAATGCAGAAGACAAACTTACTGAAAAAATTATTCCAAATGGGCTTTTGGGAAATGTACTAATTAATTTATTGGCAATTATTTTATGCAAATTCGTTTTCTCGGTGGCAATAGCAAGCATAAAACCACCAAGAAATAAGAAAATTACTGGATTTGCATAATTATTTGAAATTTTATCAAATTCCAAAATGCCCGAAATAGGAAATAGAATTAATGGCAATAGCGATACAACTCCAATTGGCAGACCTTCGTTTGTCCATAGTGCAATTAGAATTGCCAAAATGCCAACAAAAATTGAGTGTTGATAAGTTAATGCCAAAGAACTAATGCCAAAAACAGCAATTCCGATCAATATTGAAATAATAATTTTGGAATAATTTTTCATTCAATTTCCCTACAATAATTGTTAAAATACAAAATTGTAATTTACGGAAAATTTAAGAAAAAAGTATTTTAATTACAATAATTAATAAAATTATATATCTTGGGAGAGATAAATATCAGGTGAAACTATGCCAAGATAATATAAACGCTCTTTGCGATAACTTTCAAAGTATTGAGAGGAAGCAACAGAAATCGCATAATTAATGTAAGGATGCAACTCTTGTAAATTATGCATCATATCCATCAAATAAGTGAAATCGGTGGATTGGGTGAGAACGTTAATATGTTCGTAAAGTGTGATTTGCGGTGGATTTATCAAACTAAAAGTAATAAACAATTCATCGTCCATTTTCAATGAATCGTTTGCGTCTAAAATTGTTTGAATTATTACCTTTGGAATACCACTACTTCCAATTTTTTCTGCAACAATACCAGAAACATCAATGATTCTTTTCCTAACAAAAGGACCTCTATCATTGATTATTGCAAGCGAAGTCTTTTGATTAGATTGATTAATCACGCGAACAATTGTTCCGAAAGGTAGTTTGCGGTGAGCCGCCGTGTATTTATCCAAAAGGAAAAGTTCTCCACTTGATGTTTTGCGTCTGTGGAATTTTTTGCCATAGTTAGAGGATATACCTTCTTGTTCGAATAAGTTATTTAAAGTTACTTCGTGAAGCCTACGGTGTAGGTTTTCTTTTTGCTCTTGGAGTATCTGCTCTTTGGAAATCTCCAAAGGTTGAGTAGATGACTCATCTGCTTGAGTGATAAATATCACTGATAATGCGAGTAGTAGTGTGAAAAGAACGGCTTTTGCTATCGAAAAATTATATTTCTTTTTTATCTGCATTCATAATCCAGTTTATAATACATAATATTGTAAATTAATCCCCTATTTACCTCCTTTTATGCTGTTAAGTTTAAATAACAAAAGAATGTTATATAATTGTAAATGGCAAATTAAGAATAATAAACGAATAAACAATAATAATATTGAAAAAAAATTGATTTATTTTCCAATCACCATTAATTATATTTTAATAAATAATTATCGCTAAAGAGGAAATCCAGAACACAGGAATTTATTCGTGGGCTATGGATTTTTATCAAAACCTCTCCCTTGCCCTCTCACCGAGAAGGAATTTTCAGGGCACAGCAAGCTCTGCCCTTACAAAACTGCAATTTTTGTTAGAACACCCCCTAAGTGGTTGTCTCATAAGTTAATTATTTGGAAATTTTGATATAAATTTTTTTAAACCTTATTTAATCTAATAAACCTTAGTAGAGAATAATGAACTAAACCAAACCAATAACCTTATTTCTTGATTTTTTTCATTAAATATGTAAATAAGGTTTAGTGTGTAAAAATTGGAATTATTTCTACTAAGGTTAATAATGAGAATAAGTGTTTTTGATTTTATATAATTCACTCCTAACCCCCAACACCCATAAAACATTCTCAAATTCTCAAATCATCAAATAGAATTAGATTGCTTCGCTCCGATAAATCGGAACTCGCAAAGACGTCTTTAACCCAATTTCTTTGGAAAATACAATATGAA
>DYLM01000147.1 GCA_020722095.1 Chloroherpeton thalassium | reverse complement strand
TTGATCCTGCATTTTCAAATTATCAAATTTGCAAATTATAAGATAATGAATTACGGAGAATTCACAAGAACTTATTAGAGCAAACCAGCCTCTCATAAGTTTGTTCTATTCCTTTTCGCAGTTGATGACACTAATTCTGCTTATTTATTTCTGCTGAATTATGGAACAACTACTTATCAAAAAAAATATCGAATTACTTCTTCAGTTCGTTCAGGTGCTTTATTACTTCTTGCGTGTGTCCTTCAACTTTTACCTTTGGATTTACCCAGCGGATATTTCCTTCTGGGTCGATAATATATGTAGTGCGAATCACACCAAGATACTTTTTGCCATACATTGATTTCTCGCCCAAAACATCGTAAAGTTTGCAAATTTCCTTGTCTGTATCGGTTAGCAAAGTGAATTGCAAATTAAATTTTGTTTTGAAATTTACATGCGACTTAACCGAATCGGGACTAACGCCCAAAACAACTGCATCAATTTCGTTGAATGCAGAGATATTGTCGTTAAAACTACAAGCTTCTTTGGTGCAACCCGACGTGTTATCTTTGGGATAAAAGTAGAGAACTACCCATTTGCCTCGATATTCTGCAAGTGAAACTAATTTATCTTGGTCAGTTTTTGTGTGGAAATCAGGGGCGATTGTATTTATTGCTAAAGCCATATTTATATCCTTTTTTTAATTATTATTTTATTTTATGAATGAATTTTATTATGAATTAATTTTTTGTGCGTTAAATATTTCCATTACTTTATTATGCAATTCAGGGTTTGAATCGCTTTTCGATATCTGCTTTGGTTTAGGTGATTCAATTTTGTTCTCCGAACTTACATTTTTATCTAAAATCATTTCAATTTGAATATTTCCATTGAAATACTCGTCAAGAATTTTTTTCAAATTCTTTTTTATAATCATTTCATTGTAATTGTTGAATATTATTTCGGAAGTAAAATGAATTATCACTTTATTTTCAGCAAATTCCGCTTTTTGCTGATTTAACGTTGTAAAACGATTATCAACATTTGCTTTATCAAGCAGAAAGTCGTCCCACTTTCCCTGCAAAACTTTTGTTGAAATTGCTTTTATGAGTGGCGATTTGGGTTGAGCAGTTGCAGTTTTGCTACTTGCAGTTGACATTTCATTCGGCGATTGATTAACTTGTGTAGTTCTTGGGGAACTTTGTGCAACTGTTGCTTGTGTTTTTGGCGGAACTTGTACTTTGGGTTGTGTAGTTGAAATATTGCTTTCTGTTTGATTTTGGTCTGACTTGATTGAATTGATAATTGCAGATAAATTAGTGGAATTCACCATCGATGCCAAATAAGAAAGCATTAATTCAAAGCGGATTCGTTGCTGGCTGGAGAATTTTATTTGTCCTTCCGAATTTGTCACATATTGAATTATTCTCAACAGATCAGATGTAGAAAATTTTTGCGAGGAATCTATATATTTCAATTTTGTTGGGTCGGAAACCTGCAAGAAAGTAGCATCTTTGGTTGCTTTTACTGACAATAAATTGCGTAAATGTTCCACTAATCCATTGATTGTCTCCACATAGTCATAGCCTTTCTTTGTGATTTGCTCAGCAATTTCAAACATTTTATTAATATCATTTGTAAAAATATTATCGGTTATTTCAAAATAAAAATCTTCATCAATTAAATGCAAAGCTTCTGTAAGTGAGGAATAATCAATATTATTGCCTGAATATGAAACAACTTGGTCGAAAACGCTTTCGCTATCGCGCATAGAGCCGTCTGCTTTTTTGGCTATTGCAAAAAGCGATTGCTCGTCTATGATAATTCCTTCTTTTTCAGCAACATAACTTAATTGACGAGTGATATCGTTTATTTCCATTCTACGAAAATCATATCTTTGGCAACGGGATAAAATTGTAGGCGGAACTTTGTGCGGTTCAGTGGTAGCAAATACGAATATCAAATGGCTTGGAGGCTCTTCCAATGTTTTTAACAAGGCATTAAATGCACTTGTAGATAACATATGCACCTCGTCAATAATATACATTTTATATTTACTCTGCACAGGCGGGAATTTGGCATTTTCGCGCAATTTACGAATATCATCAACACTATTGTTGGAAGCACCATCAATCTCAATGATGTCAAGCGAGCGACTTTCCAATGAATTTTTGCAAGATTCACAAACATTACAAGGCTCGCCATCAACTGGATTTAGGCAATTCAAGGCACGAGCAAAAATTCGTGCAGTTGTGGTTTTGCCAACCCCGCGCGGTCCATTAAATAAATATGCGTGATGAACCCTATTCTGAGTAATTGCATTTTTTAAGGTTCGTGTGATATGATTCTGACCCACAACATCGGCAAATGTTTGCGGTCTATATTTTCGGGCTGTAACTAAAAATGTATTGTCCACTTTTTCTAAATTATTCAATTAATCGAACTTATTTTTAAAAAATCTCCAAGATATTTGTAATTAAAGAATATGTAAGATATTTATTTTATAAAGTATATAAAAATTGAATGAATGTTGCCATTCCCGTGGAAGAGGTAATCCACTGAAGCAAGATGTGCCACATCTGGCAGATGTGGCACATCTGATAAAGTATTCCTATTCCTTTACAAATTTCCCGTATTTATCGCCAATTTTCACAAAATACACACCAGCAGGCAAATGCGAAATATCAATCCTAACTCCCTCTCCTTTG
>DYLM01000045.1 GCA_020722095.1 Chloroherpeton thalassium | reverse complement strand
ATATAATTCACTCACAACGCCCAGCACCTAACACCTAAACAACATTTTCAAATTTACAAATTGTTTTATAGATTCCCACTTTCGTGGGAATGACAGAAAAATCAACTTATGAGACAGCCTCATCTGTTTTAGAACCTTCCGAAGGTTTGAAACCTTCGGAAGGTTTATTGTTTCATTGTCATTCCCGTGCAAACGGGAATCCATTTTCCCACGAATGAATTCGTGGGCTATGATTATTTGATCCTACATTTTCAAATTATCAAATTAATTTATAGGGGGCTGTCTCATAAGTCACCCTCTCTTTTTTTTGATAACTTTTAATCAAATAGAATTTATTTGTTTAATTTTGTATTGGAAATAACTAAATTAAGAAAATTATGCACAACGGAAATTATGTTTTAATCTTGCACACTCATTTGCCCTTTGTTTTGCATCACGGCACTGCTCCTCACGGAGTAGATTGGCTAAACGAAGCAGTTGCTGAATGCTATATTCCTCTATTGAATGTTTTTAACGATAGTTTGAACGAAGGAATTACTCCGAATGTAACATTGGATATTTCTCCAATTTTATGCGAACAAATGGAACATCCCGATTTTAAGAATATTTTTGTTAATTATTGTGATGAAAAAATCCAAGCTGCTCGCATTGATAGGGAAGATTTTAAGCATTGGGGCTACGATCCACATCATATTTGGCTCACTGAATTTTGGGAAAACTGGTATGCAGATAGAAAACGTGATTTTCTTGAAAAATACAATGGTTCAATTGTTCAAAGTTTAAAGAAATTGCAAGACCGAGACGCTATAGAAATTATGACTTGCGGAGTTACGCACGGTTATATGCCACTTTTAGGATTCGATAAAACTGTAGATTTGCAAGTTCACGCAGCTGTGGAGAATTATCGCAAACACTTCGGCAGAGATCCAAAAGGTATATGGTTGCCTGAATGTGCTTACCGTCCTGCTTACGAATGGCATTCAGCAATCCCCGTGCAACCATTCCACACTCCGCATTTCCGTAAGGGAGTTGAAGAAATTTTAGCAAAATATAATTTAAAGTATTTTGTGACAGACCAAAATTTATTGGAACGTTCGCAACCAATAGGTGCTTTTGATAGTGAAAAGAAATTCTTCAATACCGTTTTGTCTCCATATTTCAAGCATACTCCTTGGAATTTTGATAAAAGTACATTGCGACTCTTTTTGACTGCTTCGGGTGATGATGTTAGTAAAGGCACTGCCACAATTTTTACAAGGCATAGTGATTTATCGATGCTTGTTTGGAGTGGTGAAGCGGGCTATCCGGGCGAACCAGATTATTTAGATTTCCACAAAAAACATTTAAAATCATATTTAAGATATTGGCGTGTTACTGATAATAAAGCTGATATGATGTACAAAACCTTGTATCATCCCGATTGGATTTTTAAAAAGATAGATTTGCAAGCAAATCATTTTATTCATCAAATAGAAAATTCAGTTAATTATTATCATAATATTACCGGTAAGTTTGCTACTTTAACCACTCCTTTCGATACAGAATTGTTTGGTCATTGGTGGTTTGAGGGACCCGAATTTATTCGTGCTTTGATTCGTGGCTTTAATCATTCACCTTGGGTAAAAATGTCCAAAGCTAATGATCAACTTGAGATAATCAACCCACAAGAAGTTATAAAAATACCCGAAGGCTCGTGGGGGGAGAATAATAATCACGATGTATGGATAAATGAACAAAACAAATGGACTTGGGAATTTATCTACAACGATGAGTTGAAACTTCATAATTTATTGAAAGAAATAAATTTAGATAATTTATCTGAAATTCCAAAAAGAGTGCTCACCCAAGCCTTGCGTGAGTTAATGCTGTTGCAGTCTTCAGATTGGCAATTCTTGATTCATACTTTATCAGCGAAAGATTACGCAGAACAAAGATTTTTCTACCATCATTCAGACTTCAATAAATTATGCGATATTGCTCAAAATATAATAGCGAATAAAGTGGAAATATCATCGGAAGACTTATTGTATTTAGAGGAAGTTGAATCGCGGGATTCTGTTTTTGCCGAGTTAGATTTGAAATGGTGGAGCGAATAGTTTATGGAAATAGACAATAAATTTAGGAAAAAATACATTAGTGCAATTATAATTATTGCAATTTTCAATGCTTTATCGGGTGGATTATTTTTATTCGCTTATTTCTTATCCCAAAACCAAGTGTTTTTGTGGGGAGGCTTGGGAGTGCTTGTTGTTACAGTGATTGCATTGATTTTAATATTTCTTAAAATAATCAAAAGCAAATAAAATTAAATTAAAATAAACAAATTTGTAATTAAATTTTTGTATTTTCGTTTATTATTTTTTATCATAAAAATTATCAAACTTGTGAATTTGAAAATGAAATTATCTGACAAAATTAATATTGAAGAGAAAGAAAATTATTATTACTTCCGACTACACGGGAAATTCGTGGGCGAAGACGAAACTGACTTTTTAGAAAAGCAACTTGATTTATATGCTAATGCCAATAAGAATAAAGTTATTATTGATTTATCTGATGTGAACTATTTTAGTTCTATAGCATTAGGTATTTTACTTAAACAAGATGAGAAATTTACTAAAAGTAATGGTAAAATTGTGATTTGCTGCGTCCCCGATTTTTTAGCAAATATATTTGTTATCACCAAAACAGATAATATTCTCAATATTAGTAAAAATCTTGAATTTGCATTAAATTCATTGAATCGCTAATTATTAATTAATGCAATATGCAGATTAAGCCAAATTTACTTTACGATGAACTATTAGAAATTGCCAAATCTTTAGGGTATAAAATTAGAAAAGAAACAGGTAATTTCAAAAGTGGGAATTGCATAATTAAGCAAGAAAACTTGATTATTCTCAATAAATTCGGCTCAATTAGTTCATTCAACAAAACAATAGCCAATGCTATCAAAAGCAAAGGTGATACTGATATTTTTATAAAACCTCAAATTCGCGAATTTATTGATGGCGTGTCTGAGGACGTAAACTTATTTACAATTACCGAAGAAGCCACTAAAATTTGAAAATTTGAAAATGTCAAGAAGGTTTTGGTTGTTGGGTATTGGGTGTTGTCATAGCCCACACATCCATTTGTAGAAGTTCGGAAAGTGTGTAAATTAGGAATTAGCCATTTAATTGTGCTTTTGGCACAGTAAAACTAAATTTTGAACCTTTGCCAAAAGTGCTTTCTACTGAAATTTTTCCTTTATTACTTTCAACAAAATTTTTGCAAATACTTAATCCCAAACCTGCAAGTCGGCGCTTTTGAGTGCCAAGCAATAAACTTTCGTCAAAGTCAAACAAGTATTTTATTTTTTCAGGTGGAATGCCTTGCCCAAAATCTTGAACATTTATCTGAATATCATTATCAATTTCTTGTGAAGAAATGATAATTTTTCCTTCATTGAATGAATATTTGATTGCATTTGATAACAAATTCCTAACAACAGAAGAAATCATAAATCTATCGATACTACAATATGTTTTTGGTTCAACAGTGGAAATAATCTCGACATTTTTGCTTTTTGCTTGGTTAATATATACTGCAATCGAATCATTGATTATATTATTTATGTCTGTAATTTCAGGTAAGAAATCCATTTTCCCAGCTTGGGATTTAGACCAGTCAAGTAAATTATCAAGCAAATTTTTAACAGAATAAATTTCATTACTCATTTGCATAACATAATTTCTAACTTGCTCGGGTTCTAATTTATCATAATAATTTGTAAAAATATCGGAAGTAGTTATTAGGGCAGTTATAGGCTCTCTTAAATCATAACCAATAATACTAAAGAATAAGTCTTTTTCGTGATTGGATTTTACTAAATCAATTTCAATTTGTTTTCTGGAGGTGATATCGCGACCCAAAAATACAACTAATTTCTTCCCATTTTTTATTGGAGTTGATGTTGATGATAAGTGTGCCTCGAAGTATTTTTTCCCACTTAATGTATCTAATTCGTAAGTAATTATTTGTGGTGTGTTGGTTTCGATAGCAAATTTTACGGCTTTGTCAAAATAATTAGCTATAGGTTCAGGGAAAACATCATAAACACTCTTTCCAATTAATGTTTCGGCTGGTGCATAAAGCAATTCTGGATTTGAAGTGTAAATACTATGGTAAATTCCATCTTCATCAACAATGATTAACAAATCGGGTATAGCCTTAATTATGGCATTCAAGGTATCTTGTAGATTTTCTTCAACTGTAATGTCCTCGATTGTGCCCTCGTAATATTCAATTTCTCCGTTAATACCTCGTATTGCTTTAGAGTTTTCACGTACAATTAAAAATGAACCATCTTTATGATGCCAAATTGATTTCTCACCTTTAATTTCTCCAAGTTGTAACATTTTCTGTTTAAAAGATTCACGACCTTCGGCTATTGGATAGTCTTTGCTCTCCAAATTCAGATTAATTGCTTCTTCCATTGTTTGGTATCCAAGCATTTTTATCAATGAATTATTAGCCATCAATAATCTTCCATCTGGAGTAGAGCGATAAATACCAATAGGGGATTGATCAAAAATGCCGTGGAACTTTTGCTCACTCTTTTGCAATTCAAGTCGAGCTAATCTCATTTCAGTAATATCCAAAGCGGCAATAAGATAATGAACCGAATTTTCAATCTTACCGTCAAGTTTGCTAATTCCAATTTTCAAATATTTAGTTTCGTTTTTATGATTTATAAATTTTACAACAGAGCTCTCGGAGGAACTGTTATTAGGTTCCTTGATTAAAGTTTCTATGTAATTGATATCATTCTCTGATAATAAGGTTTTCAGGTTTTTTGAAATTAATAGATTTGAAGGACGAGCAAGAATTTTTTCCATTTCTTGATTTACTTGAAGAGTATTATAATCCTCATCTATTAATAAAAGACCCACCGGAGCGAAATTAAATAGAATATTGAATTTATTTAGCAATTTCTCAAGTTCTTGTTTGCCTTGATTTAATTCTTCGTTTTGCAGTTCTAATTCATATCTTGTGGCAATAAGCTCATCATTTTGAAGTTCTAATTCTATAGCTTGAGATTGAGCTTTTTGTTGAAGAAATTCATATTCGAGGAGTTGTTCCTTCAAGAATTGATTTTGTTCTTCTAATTTTTCAACTTTTAGTTTGTATATAGCTACTAATTGTTCTATTGATTCTTTTTCCATTTTTTTCTTTGTTTTAGTGATTTATTTGAGATTTTTTTCAAAATGTTGATAATCTTTGAGTGAATTCCAGTCGCCACCCCACGTCCAGCCTCTTTTTTTGAGTTCAGCTGTGATAAATGTGGTAGAAGTTATCGTACCCTTTGCTTTTTTATCATAAGTTGAACCTTTCGGGGAAATAGAGCCATCATTATATACTGCTGGATTTTGGAAAGGATTGAAATCTATAGCAATGCCATAAGAATGCTTGGACACTCTGGTTGTGCCTGCAACTGTACGATAATTAAAAGCTGAAGTGTTGTTGTCTTCCATCGATGCATTGTCCGACCAATTATATTTAACTATCGGAATAACTTTATTTATAGGAAATTTCTTTTCTTTAATTAAATTAAAAATAAATTCAACATCACTTTCCAAATTTTTATGAATAACAATTTGCCCTTGATGAAGTTTATTATCAAATGAATAGTATTGAACATCTAATAAAATTAGGTTTTTAATAACGGAATCGGGAGCTTCTGTGCCCTTAATTGCTTCTTGAAATGTTAATTGAGAATCAATAATAATCTCGTTAGCCCAACTTTTAAGAACAAATAACGAATAAAAACTAATTATTATTATCAAATAAATTCTATTCAATTTTAATACCTTGTATTTTTTATTAAAACAGGTGAATAATATGATAAGTTTTCGATAACCTTGCCCGTTCCACGCACAACGGCTTGCAGAGGTTCATCTGCAATATAAACAGCCATTCCAGTTGCTTGCGAAATTCTCTTGTCTAATTCTTTGAGTAAAGCACCCCCACCAGAAAGAAATATACCACGTTCCAAAATATCAGAGGCTAATTCGGGAGGAGTTTGTTCTAATAACCTTAAAACACCATTTACAATATCGCTGATAGGTTCAGTAAGAGAATTGCGAATATCCACCGAAGACACGACAATCATTTTAGGAACACCAGTTACCAAATCACGACCTTTTACTTCAATTTCTAATTCTTCTTCTAATGGAGCTGCCGACCCAGTTTTATGCTTGATAATTTCGGCAGTTCTCTCTCCAATTAATAAGTTATGCGTTCTACGGAAGAATTGAATAATATTATTGTTTAATACATTTCCAGCAACGCGTAGCGACAAATCTGTTACAATGCCCGCTAATGAAATCACAGCAATTTCGGAAGTTCCTCCGCCAATATCAACAATCATATTTCCAACTGATTGATGAACTTCCATACCAATTCCGATAGCGGCAGCCATTGGCTCGGCAATTAAGTGCACTTCGCGAGCGCCAGCGTGTTCGGCACTATCGCGTACAGCTCTTTTCTCGACTTCGGAAATACCCGAAGGCACACCAATTACAACTCGTCTGGGAGGTTGCCAATTTTTTGTCACTTTGTGAATAAAGGCTCTTAACATTCCTTCGGCAATTTCGAAATCAGCAATCACTCCATCTCGTAAGGGACGGATAACTTTTATATCTTTATGTGTTTTGCCAATCATCGTTTGTGCATCGTGACCGATGGCGATAATGTGTTTAGTGTTTCTATCAAAAGCAACAACTGATGGTTCATCAAGGATTACACCTTTGCCAGGCATCCAAATTAATGTATTGGCTGTACCTAAATCAATTGCAAGGTCGTTGGAAAAAAATCGAAAAAGAGGCATTTTTTTCTTTTCTAAAAATTGTTGGAAATAAATTACAAAATTAACAATAAAATTATAATTAATAATAAGATTAAATAATATACTTATTTTGAATTTGCATTGCAAGTAATATGCCAAAATTACTAAAAATCTATTTTTAAAAGCAATTTTTACAACAATGTAAATTTTATTACTACAAAATTCAATAAAAGATAATTTATTATTAACATTTACTTAATAATTAACGCTTTGTTTGTTCAAAAATTGTTAGTTTTATAAAATCAAAAAAATTAAAAAACAAAATTCTATTTTTTGTATGATTTTGATTAATTTTGAAGATTATATAAAACTAAAAAAGTAAAATTATTATTATTTTAGTTAATTAGTTAAGAAGTTGAAAATAGAAAAATTGGAGGAATAAATGTCAAAAGGTGGTGGAGCAGGTAAAGTCTATTTTGTGCTATACCTTGCAGTAGTATTAGAGCTTTTGATTATCATTGTTGAACGCGACGAAGCTGAAGAGCATTTAGCGAGAAAGCAAAAAGAGACTATGAGAATTGTAGAAAGTATTCTTTCGCAATTACAATCCGGTGCAGGAACCGAAGGAATTAACACTCGTCCTCAAGACGAAATCACAATTCCACCTCCTGGTATCAATTTTGAGGAAGTTCTTGGAACTACATTAAAATCAAATCGCCAATATATAGTTAAAGTTGGTGTTACGGATGTTAGTGCTGATTTAAAAAGGAAAGAAGGTGAATCCGATAAAGATTACACCATTCGATTGCAGAAGTTAGTTAAACTTGCTAATGTGGAGCAAATTCAGTATCAGATTTTCTATAATCCAAGTGCCGATATCGAAGGTCCTCCAGCCTTCCCCACGGAAGATGATATAAAGAAAAGTAATATTAACTTGTCAAAACTTTCTCCTGGTGCTTATGTAGATGTTCCGAACGGAACTGGTTCAGCTTGGGAATTTATGGGTTCTACTGAATTAATATTAGATGACCAAGCAACATTTAATCAATTAAATCTAAAAGAATTATCCTCTGATAAAATTCAACCAGTTTATCCAATGTCTAAAGTTCGCCGTGTTGGTTCATCTTTTGTGCCTAACGGAATTAGCCCTGATAGCGTGTTTGCATATTCAATAGAAGCAACTCGTAAAGAAGGTTTAGATAAAAAGGGTGGACTAACAAAAAGAGATTTCGTAATTAATTTTCAGCCAAATGAAAGAGCTGGCTGGTATAAATTGAGATTTGTATCTCGCACAAATCGTATTTTGGGTATTAGCGGTGGAATGACTGCTGACCAAATTCCAGATGATGCAACTGTTAATATTGGAACAGTGCAATTAAGTGTAAGAGATTTACGTAGTGTATTAAGAGAATTAACTAATAAATTAGAAAAATACAATCCGCCATCAGCAGATATTTTGTTCAAAGAGCAAAATATCGATAAATTTATGGATGGGTTGAACAAAGCAATTATTGCAGCTAAAAGTGATGATGATGCAACAAAAATCATCAACAACTTAAACCTTTATGGATATATCGTTAGATTGCTTGCTCCTGGTCAATCTCAATACTTTGACCAAAACAAAGGTAGCTTGGAATTTGATATTCGTGTAATTACTCCTAAGCCACAAGTAGCAGAGCCAACAGTTCAAAACTTATTGCCTTATATTGCGTCGTTTGATAAGGTTTCACCAGCATTCAGCTTTACTATAAGTCCGTATCAAGACAATAATAATGCTATTGAAGGTAGGATTTTGAATGCTCAAGGTGGCGTTGCAGAAAGGTTAGTTCTTACTCCAATGGACCAAAAACCAGGCTCGGGCGTTACAGCACCAGTTCGTGGTGGAACTCGTGAGTATTTTGCTACTACATCAGGAACATTATCTCCTGGCAAATATACAATTGAAATTACACATAAACTTAGTGGCAAGCAAGCACAAGGAACTGCCCAGTTAGAAATATTCAAAACAGGTTTAACTCCTGAAAGTGAAAATGAAATCAAAGCAAGAATGGAATCCTATGCTTACTATGGATTATCAGCATCATTAAATGCTGTAACCCCCGCGGGTGGAAAAATCAAGGCTGATCAATTTAGAATTTATGTGACAACAGACCAAGAAACTCAAAGATCACCTGTTAATTCGTTAACAATCACACCGCAAAATGCATTGGAATTGAAACCTCCAGCCAAGAAATTAAATGTAAAAATTACTTGGGTTCAACCAATTACTGGAAAAGAAATTGATATTTTTTCTCCCCCTGCATTCACAATCAAGCAAGAAGAGCCAAGCGTTATTTTGAATAGGATGTTGACTGACTTCTCGGGAACTGCAAATAAGTTGAAAATTGAAGTTAGAAATATTCAAGTTGGTACTCCTGCAACGGGCTCAGATAAAGATGCAAAAATTGATGTTAAAGTAGTAGGAGATCCACAGATTGTTGATGGAATGACTGGCTATTCTGCTTCTATTGAACCGACTATTGACGGCGACCCAACTAACGGATATACTATGCAATTAGAGTATTCTGGCAAGTTAGAAAGAGGTCAAACTAAAGTTAGAGGTACAATTAGAGTTACTATACAAGCGGTCGCTATCAATCCAGTTAATGGTGAAAGATCCGAACCAAAGAAAATTGATGTAAATATTCCAGTGAGCTTTGAACCTGAAGCAAGACGTCAACAAAGAAAACGATAATAATTGTATAAATTCCAATTGAAAATTAATAGGTATAAAATGTATAAAAAAGTATTAATAATAAGCGTAATTTTATTTTCAGTGCTTGTGTCAAGCCTCCCTGCTTTTGCTCAGGGTGGAGACGAAGCATTCAGAGTGCATTTAGAAAGCATTCTCTCTAAATTTAAAAATTACAGATTTTCAGAGATAGCAATCTACAAAGTAAAGGATATGAAAGATATCCGTAATGCTATAAAAACAAAAGATGATGAGTCAGGAAATAATACTGGCCAAGGTGGCGAACTACCAGAATGCGTTAAGAATGGCGAAAAGGACATCACTACTTATGTAAATAATCAAGTTAAAGCAAATCAGACTGTAAACCAAATCAGAAGAGATATGTTAGCAAGAGGTATGTCTATTCCAGTTGATTTAGATTGTATCTACGATTATTATTCTTCGATTAATACAGCAGCCGTTAAGCAATTGAGAACTGCTTATGCTGTTACAACTCGTTTGAAACAAGACCAGATTGAACCAGATGTTATTATTGCATTAATAGTATCAACAGAAGATAATGAATTTATTGATAAAAATATAGATAATCCATCGCCAAGTAATGTGTATACTTATCCAGAATTGAAGAATTTTGAATTAAAACCTGCCGATTTCCGTGCAAAAGATATGTATGAATTAGTTTTAACTGCATTCCGTCAAGGAAACGTTGAAAATAAAACATTAGAAGCTCAAGGTATTGGTGGTATGATGCAATTTGGTCCAAAAAGATATGGTGTATCCAATTCACTTGTTAATAACCGCTATGAAGTTACTCCTCAAGATGTTCAAAAATTCTTGAGAGTATCCGAAGGTCAACCAAATGATATGGATTTAGTGAGAAATGAAGTAGTTGTTTCTCCAGATTTGCTCCGTTGGACAAGATATGATTTAGACATACAAACTTATGAAGATGGCACTTCCGATACAATTACTTTCACAAGCAATGTTAATTTGCCAAAATATGGTGCTGAATTGAAGTATGGTATCGATGATATTTCTTTTCCATCTTTATGGAGCGAAAGATTAGCTTTGAATGCAATTTGGGGCGGTACTAAATTAGGTATTATATTACCAACAGAAGGTTGGGCCGGGCTTAGCAAAGACGCACTTGAGGTTAATAGGAAATTTACAGTTGGTGGCGTGGGCATTAATGGCTCGGTTGACTTTCCGATGTTAATATTACCAGCAACAGGTATTTTCCATATCAGTGGTGCATATATCTTTGGAGATGCAAAATCAGCGAGCTATAAAAATCGGATAAAAAATGACGATGGTTTATATGAATATAAAGGTGATGACGATTACTTAATCCGCACAAATGCAACAGCATTATATACATTTGGCATCGCTGTAGATGAAGATTATATCTTACGATTTGGATTGGGTGCGTCGATTTACAGCGCTGAAACTTGGCACTATTTTACTGAGAAAGATTCAGAAACTAAGTTAGAAAAATCAGTCTTCAAAAACGCTAAAAGTGAAACAGTTGGTGGCATTACTGGTAAAATTGACTTTATGGCAAAAGGATTAAGCACTCCAATCGGTGGTTCGATTCAATACTTTGACGAAGCTTTGTATGCTAATCTTTGGTTGCAAATTCCAATGATTAAGAATAGAATGTATTTCCGTTTAGATGCAAAAGGATACTTTAAAGCATTCACTTCTACTCCACATCCTTGGGAGAATCAAAGTGTGTTTATTCCAATGGCAAGAATAATTTTGAATTTTTAATTAATTAGGAAAAGGAACAGAAATGAAAAATAAAATATCGTTAATAGTATTATCCTTAATCATCTTGCTCTTTGGCAAAGTAAATGCACAAGATGCAACAGTTCTCGACAAACAATCTGTTATTGATTCATTAACAAATGTTGATCCAGAAATTAAAAAATATTTCCCAAGATGGAAAGTTTGCGAACCAGATTTATTAGTTCAATTATATCAAACATTTGTTTTTTATGGTTATCCAAAGGAAAAATTAGATCCTCAAAACATTGAGATTATGGCTGCTCCACGCGAATTTGATAGTGATCCATTTCAAATAATGGTAATCACTTGCGGTGAAGTAAGTATGAATTCGGTGCAAATTGAATCCAACGTTGGAAGTACTTTAATTGGCTTCTTAACGGGTGATTTTATTTATTCAGGAGCAAACCGAGGCGATAGAAATGATCCTGCAAAGCGTGACTATTGCTACCAAGATATTCCAATAGAATTTCCGTTAAATCAAAGCCAAGCCGAAACAATTATCAATTATATGCAACCCACAAATGTTTCGCAAGCATTTGCTATGTCGTTATTCGAACAATCTTTGAAAATTGGTGAAACTGGTTTCTGGTTACGCTCCACTATAGGAAACGATGAGTTGGGCTATCCATTCTGGTATACTGGTTCGTCCAAAATTACATTGCAAAGACCATTATATGTGAATAATGATTCCAAAACAAGCCGCGCAATTCCTTATTTGATAAATGCTTATTTAGGTGGTTCTTATAGAATTAATAGCGGCGTTAATCCTGGAGAAATTCTTAGCTGGATACCTGAACGTAAATTAAATAATGCTTCTGATGGCAAATTAGTTGCTGGTTTAGACTTCTATTTACCGCAATATCCATTAGTTGGTTTGTCGGTAAGAACTGAATTCCCATTAAGCGTTATTGAAAAATACGACATAGAAAAACAAGATTATGGATTTTATTATGTAGATCCAACAGAAAGACTGATTGACAACGGAAGAATTGATTCAGTTGCTCCAGTATTACGTTCTTCAGGTGTTGTGTCTGTATTCTATAATTGGTGGATTAACCCAAAGAACCCCGAAAATTATATCCGTTTTGATCTGGGGTTGCAATATAATGAAGTTAGAGAATTAGGTTTAGTTCAAACACCAGGTGAAGGACAAAGCACAATCTATTCTTTAGATCCATCAGTTGATGGTTTGAAATTATATCATCCAACAGAATTTGCGGATTGGCTATACTTAAAAGCAGATTATCGCAATCAAGCAGCATTCCCATTTGGTTTTAGTTTGCAATATTCAAATCAAATTATTATGGGCGATGTTTGGATTCCATTGTTCGGAAACTGGTTCTATATCCAAGCAAAATACTCAACTCCATTAAGAACTGAACGTCCATATGAGATTCGCAATTTCTTTATGATTTCGCCAGTATTGAGACTTACGATATAATTTTGTGATTAAAATCACCTCCATTTCAAAAAGCCTGAAATGGAGGTTTTTTATTTAATAAAATTGCAGTTTAAAAATTAAAAAAAAGAAGAATTTAATGAATAGTATCAAATTATTATTACTTGTAATATTAGTAATAATCGGGGGAAATGAACTTTTTTCGCAAAATGATGATTTGCAGACAAATGTTCTTAATAAAGCAAAAATTGAAGCGGCACGAAAAGAAGTAGATTTAACTATTCAAAGTGTTGATATAAGCAAATTTCCTACAATTAAAGTTTTAATCGAAGCATTTAACAAGCTTGGTGAGCCTTTGGATTCGCTAAGTCCAGAAAATGTTTTCATTTATGAAAATGGTGAAAGAAAGAAAGTAATTTCAGTTGAAAAAGTGCCAGTAGCCGAAAAAATTTCAATCGATTTTGTTTTTGTTGTTGATAAAACTGGCTCGATGCAACAAAGCATCAATGCAGTGAGAAATAACATTGTTCAATTTACAAAGAATTTGGTGCAACGCGGAATTGACTATCGGCTTGGTTTAGTTCTGTTTTCTGATGAGATAGAAAAAGTTTATCAGCCAACAACTAATGTTTATGACTTTTTGGATTGGATATCGAATGTTAAGGCTTACGGTGGCGGTGACGAAAAGGAAAATGCACTGGAAGCATTAGCAATTACTTCCAAAATGACATTCCGCAAAGAAGCAACAAAAGTTATCGTGCTCATAACAGATGCTCCATATCATCAAGCAGGCGAGCAAGGAGCCGGGCTAACAAATTACAATACAAATACTCTGATAGAACAAATGCAAAAAAATCAATTAAGAGTATTTTCCATAACTCCCGAAAGCCAAGTGAATTATCAAACAATTTCAAAGCAGACTCGCGGTAGTTGGTACGATTTGGATTATCCTTTTTCAACTGTTTTAGATAATTTTTCTAATCAATTAACTAATTTGTATTTTGTTACTTACGAATCGAATAGGACAGCAGTGCCGGATTCAATTGAAATTGGAATATATGATCCAAAAACAAATAAAGTAAACAAAAAGTCTATTCCAATTGTAGAACTTGGGCGAAAGTTGATATTAGAGCATTTGCTATTTGGAGTGGCAAGTTATCAATTACCACCAAATATACCTGAATTAGATGTATTGGCAGAATTTATGAAGTCCAAACCAGAAGTGAAAATATTAATCGAAGGTCATACAGATGCAGTAGGAAATGCTCAATCAAACCTCATACTTTCAGAAAAAAGAGCCCTTGCAGTGAGGGATTATCTAATTTCTCGTGGTATCGAATCGTCAAGATTAGAAACAATTGGATTTGGCAAGTCCAGACCAATTGCCTCGAATGCAACATTATTCGGAAGGCAACTAAATCGCAGAACAGAGTTAGTTATTATATCAAAATAATAATTATTTAATAATTTAATAATTATAATTTAATAATAAAATTAAAAAAAATACAAAATATTTTTGCTATTTAAAGAAAAAGTCGTAATTTTGTATTCTTATATCAGGGTAAAATGATGAATTATCAAAAATTTGTTGAAGATAAAAATATTGAGACAGTAGAAAAATTTAGAGCAACTAAAGATGCTAAATATAAGCAAATGCCCAACTTTGAGCCAGGCGATACTCTTGCAATTTCTGTAAGAGTAGTAGAAGGCGACAAAGAAAGAATTCAGTTGTTCAAAGGTATTGTGATTAGTAAACGCGGTGCTGGAATTAATCAAACATTTTTAGTTCGTAAAATTTCAAATGGTGTTGGAGTAGAGAGAATTTTCCCATTATATTCTCCTATTATTCAAAATATCGAAGTAATATCCAATGCTAATGTTCGTCGTGCTAAATTATATTATTTGCGTGGAATGAGCGAGAAGAAAATCCGCCAGAAATTACGTTAGTATTTTCACAGACAAGAATATTTACAAAAATTGGGTTGTATTTTTATCAAATACAACCCATTTTCTTTTTATTATATTTTAATTTTTATTTTCTCATATTAAAAAATTGAAGATAAATCCAATTATTAATATTCCTATTGTAACAATACTTACAAAAGCAATAATCAATTGAGTTTTTAATACTTTTTTCAAGATTATTACTTCAGGTAACGATAGTCCAATCACAGACATCATAAAAGCTAAAGCTGTGCCTAATGGAATTCCTTTTTCAATTAATACACTGACGATAGGAATAATACCAGCAGCATTCGAATATAAAGGAACTCCAATCAAAATTGATAAAGGAACGGAATACCAATTTGATTTGTCCATTATTGATACCATAAAGTCTTCTGGGATATATCCGTGTGCTCCCGCTCCTACTGCAATCCCAATGATAATATAAATCCAAACTTTTCCAATTATGTCCTTTACTGCAAAATAGCCCATCTTAATTCTGTCTTCTAAGGTAAGTTTTTCTTCTGATTCTTGATTATTACCAAATCGAGTTTGATAAACCCAGTCGGCTACCCATTTCTCTAATTTTAATTTACCAATTACAAAACCTGAGAATATTGCTAACAATAAGCCTGTTGAAACATACATTGCTGCTACTTTCCAACCAAATAAGCCAAATAAAAGAATAACAGCTACTTCGTTTATCATTGGAGCGGCTATCAAAAATGAAAAGGTTACACCCAACGGCACTCCGCTTTCGATAAATCCAAGAAATAGTGGAATCGCCGAGCAAGAACAAAATGGAGTTACCGTTCCTAATAAACTTGCCATTACATTTCCTGCAAAAAGGGATTTACCCTCTAATGCTTTTCGGGTTCGCTCTGGAGTGAAGAAACTTCTAATTATTCCAACAAAAAATATTATTAATACAAGAAGCAATAAAACTTTTGGAACTTCGAAGATGAAAAATCTCAAACTTTCTGTTAAATGTTCACTTTTTTCTAATTTTATAACTGAATCAATTATAAAATCGCTAATTGATTGCAATGAAAAATATAATATTATCCATATTGGAAGTAATATTAGCGGTATGATATATGCTTTTTTCAACATTTGAAATTTTCCAAGTTTAATTTGTTTTTGTTTGACTGAAATACTTCTTCTGGAAATAGAATGCAAGATTTACTAATGCTAACATCACGGGGACTTCTACTAAGGGTCCAACTACTGCAGCGAGAGCTTCTCCAGATTGCATTCCGAATATTGAAACTGCCACTGCGATTGCTAATTCGAAATTGTTACTTGCAGCAGTGAAGGAAAGTGTAACTGTTTGCCCATAATTTGCTCCGACTTTTTTACTCATAAAGAAAGAAAGCACAAACATCACAATAAAGTAAATCAAAAGTGGAATTGCAATTGTAATTACATCTAATGGAATTTTTACGATATATTCGCCCTTTAAAGAAAACATTACGATAATTGTAAATAGTAAGGCAATTAATGTGATTGGACTTATTTTTGGGATAAATTTAGTATGATACCAATTCTTATCTTTCACTTTTATTAATATTAATCGCGTTAGAAAACCTGCAATAAAGGGAATTCCCAGATAAATGAATACACTTTCGGCAATTTGACCGATTGTTATATTTTCTACGGCACTATTAGTTGGAATGCCGAACCAGCCCGGCAAAATTGCTATAAATAAATAGGCATAAACCGAGAAAAATAATACCTGAAAAATAGAATTGAATGCCACTAACCCTGCTGCGTATTGAGTATCACCTTTGGCTAAGTCATTCCAAACAATAACCATAGCAATGCAACGCGCTAATCCTATCATTATTATTCCATACATATATGGCAAATTGGAATTGTTCTCGCCAGAGAATAGTTTGAAAAATAAAATTGCAAGAAAAAACATCAAAATTGGTCCAATTATCCAATTCTGAATTAATGATAATCCCAAAACTTTGTAGTTTTTGAAAACATCGCTAAGTTCTTCGTATTTAACTTTTGCTAAAGGTGGATACATCATTAATATCAATCCAATTGCAATTGGAATATTAGTTGTGCTATCCGAACTTGGCTTTAGGCTATCCCAGAATTTTGCGATTTCAGGAAATAACCAGCCAGAAAATATACCAATAAACATCGCAAGAAAAATCCACAATGTTAGGTATCTATCTAAAAAATTAAGTCTTTTATTCATAATTTGTTAATTAGTTAATTTGAAAATGTCAAATAGTTTCATTTTCAGATTGCTTTTATTTTCAAATTCTTATAAAAATCTGTAAAATCACATTTTATTTTATCTCGTATTCTACGAAATTCGGACAGAATAAACTCTTCTGTCCCGGTAACTTCTGCGGGATCTTCGAAACCGATATGCAGTCGGTGTTTTACTTTTCCGGTAAAAACAGGACAACTTTCTTTTGCGCCATCGCAAACGGTAATTACGTAGTCAAATTCTTGGTCGAGAAATTCAACTACTGACTTTGTCTTGTTTTTGCTTAAATCTATTCCCAACTCATTCATTACCAGAATGGCTTTTGGGTGAACTTCACTACTTGGGTTTGTTCCGGCAGAATAAACTTCAAGTTTATCATTTAAAGATTTTAAAAAACCTTCTGCCATTTGGCTGCGGCAACTATTGCCCGTGCATAAAATTAATATTTTCATATAATGCCTCTAAAATTGTTTCATTGTTAGGTTTGTATCCACGTGATACTATTTTATCATTAATTAACACAGTTGGAAAAATCAATGTGTTGTAATTTATAATTAAATTTGGATCTGTTATAATGTTGAGTTCATATTCAACATTATGTTTTTCCAAAAAAAATTTAATTAAACCAATAATATTTTCCGTTTTTCTGCACGCAGAGCCAAGCGATAATATTTCAATTTTATTAGTCATTTGTTATTGTGAATTAAATTATAAAGTTCAATTAGCCTTATTCCAGTGTTTTGTGCATCTCTGAGTGCCAATGGGTCATTGCTTAAATCGCCCATTTCTGTAAAGGTATAACCAAGAGCACCATTACTGCCTAAAATCATTCTATGCCTTAACATAAAGGCTTGCAAGGTATTAATGGTGCTTTCGATATATCGTCTGCCGGTGATAACGTATCCGCCAATTTTGTTGCGAAGTTGTCCTTTCATCCACCAAGTGCGTTCCATTAATTTTTTTATGTCGGCACTTACATCTGAAAATTGTGACGGACTTCCTATCAGGATAATATCAGCCCAGAGCATTTCTTTGTAAACCGCTTGCATATCGTCGTTAATAACGCAATAACCTGTGTTTTTACATTCGCGACAAGGACCGCAGCCGGAAAAATTTAATTCTCCCAAAAAGATTTTGT
>DYLM01000146.1 GCA_020722095.1 Chloroherpeton thalassium | reverse complement strand
GTACGGCCCGTGCTTCTGAGAATAACATCTCTAAATTTTCTGAATAAGTTAACTCGTTCATTTTTTTTAATCCTGTTGTTCTATTGTTCCAATATAATAAGGAAATTTTCCTGATCCTCTATTTGAGTTATACAATTTCAAGATATCTATAGGGATAACACCATCAAACGGTATCTTCTCAAAATATAATGTAAGCATATTTAGGTGGATAACATTGGATGTATTATCATCTGAAGTATAAAATGTGCCTATCATCACTCCAGTTAATATGTAACCTATTTCATGAGCGTTAAATACTACCTCTATCTTTGAACCATTATTTATGAATGGATCCTGTGCATGTACATTTACTTTCAGTGGCAATTTATTATTAGTAGTCAAAGCCTGTGAAAAAAATGTGACAAAAAAATCAGTATATTTTGCAAAAATATCATTACAAGCAGCAGTTATTTCTTCAAATTGCACATTATTGCATTTTTGACAGCTTTTAGCATCTTTTGTATAGTCTGGACAGGCTTGGAAAATCTTGCAACCCTTCTTCGGAAGAGTAAAACCATCAATCTTTCTCCATAATTGTGGTTCATTTGAATGATTAAAATGTGGGGGACAACCAAAAATATGTTTACGCACATTACAATGTAGTTTGCTTACTGAAAGAAAACCATGCAAGACTATTTTTACGCCAACAGATTGATTTTCTTTAGTTTGATGCAATATACCATTATACACCACAGGTAAAGCTTTTGTGTTATGAGGTTTGCAATAGATCGGTGGTGAATAATCGCATATTATTTTGTCGTTTTGCCATGGTCTAAATTGTTCTTCTGGATTTTTTTTAGCAAAGATAGCATGATAATCAGATACAGGGACAGGTAATTCCCAATCCTTTGTTGAAATAATTCGCCATTCTTTAAACTTGGTTTTATGGTTTGAAATAGTAGCAACATTACATGGACTTATTGTTATCAGATTGTTAGCAAGAAAAGCCCCTTTTCTCCATTTCTTTTTATATGCTTTGTATGCATCACTTTTTGGATAGCCAGTTAGGGGATCGTATAACTTGTTAATAAGCTCTACCGCATGTCGATTTTTATCGCTATAAATCCAAAATTTATTCTTTTCCAAGCATATTGCTTTTGGTATTGGTTGACTTGGGCTGTTTGCACCAACATACATAGAACATGTAATACCTTGATGAGAAAAAGTGACAAAGTTTTTATGTGGCAACTTGCTATTTGACACTGTAACATTATCAATAATATCTCCTGGATGAAAAGCCATTGTACCTCCATTTAATCAGAATTTAATTCTCAAAGATTAAAAAACAGTATTATAACCATGATCAGCAAGACATTTAGATAAGTTAGGGTCAAGCTGTTTTCTACAGCGATAAAATTTACGATGCATGCTCTCAAAACTCTGATCTTTTGCCGATGACAACTTAAGTAATACTTCTTTAAAGTTTATTCCATTTGAGTTATCATATAATATAGTTTTATCATCATCTTCAATTAACTGCATCGCATAACGATATATCTCTGTTAGAAATAAGCCACATGTTTTATTAACCAGCACTAATTGCATAAAACAAGCCATTAATACCTTTTTTAATTCATTTTCGTCATTGTGCTCGTCGATAGATTTTTTCATATCTACTATATTGTCATCATCTATATTGTCATCATCCTCTTCATTTGACAAAAAATGCTCCATAGTTTTATACTTTGTTTTGAGATAATCATTTTCTTTATTGCGACAAATCTGCAATGCCCATGTTGCAAACGAACTTTTGTTTTGAAAATTTTTAACATTTTTCTCTATAGCAAATAGCGTGTCCATAAATATATCGTAAGAAACATCTTTGGAGTTAAACCTTAATGATTGATTTGCTTTACCTGTTAAGGTGTCAATTGATAACCTCTTTGCCAATTTGGGCAAAAAAGCTACAAACTCTTTACAGTAATTCAATCGCCTTAGAGGGCAATCTTTACAGCATGATAATTCAACACCTTTTAAACATTCTATGGATATCATCTATTATCTCCTAATATAATCCAACAATCCGAAATGGTATGGAATGATAAAGATCTACAAGAGCGCCATTTCTATTGCGCTTGAGTTTTCTTGTATAAGCTTTTAAATAAGAAACTTGCCAAGTATGTAATATATTACATAATGACGTGATTGGTAGATTCTTATATATTTCTATCAATAAATTATTAGTAGTTTGAGAGTATGCACGCCACAATGTACCAAGAACTTCCTTTGCGCCTTTATGCAACAATGCAGTTGATATGGATATATGTTCATCTACACTCGACGTAATAGGTGGAACTAAATCAGCTTCGCAAGCTGCAAGTATAATTTGTGTTTTTTCTAAATTCATTTTAGATGACATAATTTCCTGTACAGTTACCCATGCAGTATTATTATGAGCTAATAATTGTGAGGCAAACATATTGATAGGATGTGATTGTCCATGGCTCATAATGGCAAGTAAAGATGTTGGTTTCATATTTAAGAATAGATTTTTATCCGCTGGATCATATAGCTGAATAAGCTTCTTGGCGAAGAGATCCTTTAGAGCCTGATTTAATAAGGTTTTCCTTGCAGGATCTTCACTTGAATCAGTAAAATTAATCAAAACAGAAGGAGCCAGCAATGATGTGTTAGAAGATTCATCTTGCCGGCGTTTTTGCCTTATCCAAAAAGCTGGCAGATAAGTTGCTTTGTGAGTTTCAGCCCAAACTA
>DYLM01000044.1 GCA_020722095.1 Chloroherpeton thalassium | reverse complement strand
CAATAAGCCAATAAGCCAATAAGCCCATTCTATACCCTTTTCCGAACTTGCCTAATAATGTTTCATCAATCATTTTTGTATTTTTTTTGCTTCTGCAATCTTTCTTTTTACTAATTTACAAAAAAATATTCAATTCAACAAATACATAAACACATTTTTTGGGAAAATATTACAAAAATGTGAAAAAAAATATTACATGGGTAATTTTTATCAGAGGCTACAGCTTGGAGGCTGTCTCATAAGTCCAAAATATTTCAAAATTGTCATTCCCGTGCAAACGGGAATCCATTTTCCCACGAATAAATTCGTGGGCTATGGGTTCTCACTTTCGTGGGAATGACAGCAAATCTGATTTATGAGACAGCCTCAATAAGACGAGTAATTTATTTAACAATAGAAGTAAGCGGACCACGTAATCCTTTGTAGCTGGATAATTTCGCTTCTACAAAACCAATAGGAATCTTTGCGGCAACTTTAACAGGCATCTTTCTATCGTCATTAGTAAGCCAGATGTAAATTGCACCATCTGCTTGGAAAAGACCACCTTGCTTAATGAGAGGTTCAACAACGATACAGTTAAATTTACCAGCATAAACCTCGCAAACTTCTCTGCGGAGTATCTTTACTCCCAATTTATAAGTCTTGCCATCAAAGAAATTATTAAGATAAATAATACTACCGTTCTTATAACTATTCAAATCAAGAGTGCGAACATAATAAAAGGCAGAAATTATATCGTGGACATAGGGAGGAATAGAATAAACGGAATCTTTAAAATAAGCAACATTATTTATATGATTAAAATAAGATTTTGAATCACGCTTATAGCGACCTTCACGAACCCTTTGAGTAAAATCCCAAGGAAAAATACCTTTTACATCAAGAGCGGTAATGAATATATCACGAACTTTATAAAGCCAATCAAGACTTTCGAGAGAGCGAGCCTCAAAATGCACTTGGTAAGCATCTCTGCCGAAGCGATTAAGAGGTTTGGGAGCAATTTCAAGAAAACCTGTACCAGCAGTAATAAACTTATAACCAACTTTATAATCTAATCTCTCGCCATAACCAAAGGCAATATTATTATGATTACGGAAATTGTAATTAGCCACTTGATTATTAGTAAGATTAAGAGGAGAATCCTCGCCGGTAACGATGATTTGGAAGAAAGCAATCGTAAAAATAGCGAGAATAATAGATTTGAAATAAAAATTATTATTATTCATTATATTATTTTTAATATTAGACGAAAAAAGACAAATACAATTATGCGTAAGACGAATGTAAAAAGTAAAATCCTTGCAATAAATTAAGGAAATATTAGTAAAACAACCAGCGGAACTTTAATCTTCAATAATTATATCTCTGATTCTATAGCCGACACCACGAATACTTTGAAAAAGTTGTTTATTTTTCTTATAATCAACCTTCGAGCGAAGACGTTTAATATAAACATCGATAATATTACTATCAGAATCGAAGTTATGCTTCCAGACGTGCTGAGTAATAGTAGATCTGCTGAGGATTCTATTCTTGTTGCGAACAAAATACTCAAGCAAAGTGTATTCTTTAGTAGTCAAATCTATTTCTTTGCCATCACGGATGGCAACGTGAGCAACTGTATCGAGAAGGAGATCACCACATTTTAGTTTAGTAGTCTTATCGGGGAGAGTTCTACGAAGAATAGAGCGAAGACGAGCAGATAATTCTTCCATAGCAAAAGGCTTGCCCATAAAATCATCAGCACCAAGGTCGAGACCACGAATTCTATCTTCAACATTATCACGCGCAGAGAGAAGAATAATAGGAGTATTGACGCCGGCTTCACGCACTTCACGGAGAATAGTATAACCATCTTTGCCGGGAAGAATAACGTCGAGAACAATCGCATCAAAAATGCTATTAATAATCATATCAGCGGCGGAAGCACCATCATCAATAGTCTCAACAATAAACCTATCTTGAGTTAGACCGTGCTTGATGAAAGCAGCAATCTTTGAATCATCTTCAACAATCAAAATACGCATAATAATTACCTATAATTTATAATTTTAATTAATAATTTTCTTTTATTTTCTAATGAAAATAGGATAAATCTCCTTCGCACCATTAGATTGTTCAAATAAAATATAATACATACCATTCGCAACGGGTTCATCATTCATATTATAACCATTCCACCTATCACAATAGACGATATTAGTCTTTCGCGGCTCGTTTTCAATAATAGTTTTGACAATACGATTAGCTTGGTCGATGATGCGAATAGTAATGTCGTCATCATTAGGAATTTCGTAAACAATTTCCATCTCGCCGAAGTTCGGTCTGAAAGGATTAGGGGAAACGGTATTAATATATTTTGGAGAAATATCAGTCAAAATAGTATCAAATCTAAAGCAGGAAGAATTGCTACAAGCACGAAGATGGACTTTATCAGGCAAATTGTAAGGAATATTCCAACTAAAGCCAAGGGAATCAGCGGGAACAGAGCCGATAATAGATAAACTATCGCCGGGATCATCGGAGAAGTAGAAATTAATCGTATCAATCGCAAGAGGAATCGTGTAGAGCGTGTCCCAACTAAAGACGAGCGTAGGGCAATTAGTCAAACAAGGTTCAAGAATGATTGGGAGCGGAGCGGGGATAATGTTCAGGGAATAAACTTGAGTAGTGTCGTTAAATTGCGTCCTGTGGATGATAAGGCGACTAAGCAAAACAGCAGAAGAATCAGAATTAGAGCAATCGAAAATAGGCAAGCAAGGAACAATACCCTTCAATTCGAAGTCCACACCAGGATTAATCTTAATTCCAGTAGCAAATTGCCAACTTGCAGTATCGGTGGCGATTTCCAACGAAAGAGAATCCACGCATTTAGTATTGCCGGTGATAATAATCTCATCACCGATATGATAATCAATAGTAGCGAACTCATCAAGGTTCAATCTGGGGATTTCGAAAGACATAATGGCGGTAGTATCAGAAGTCTGGCTTGGATTTTTAATACCAGAGAGCACAAAAAAGCCTTCCTTGCCCGAAAGTTTATCATCAATAACGAGATTGTAAATACAAGTATCGCAATTATTATTAACATTATTGTCAATTACTTGCAAAGTATCCCAAGTTGGAATAGAATCTATTGTGCGTTGAAACTTAATTTGCACTTGATTTTCAGATAAAGTGTAATTTGTCCATTTCAATTGCAGAGTATCGCCATAGCAGAACATTTCGGGAGGAGTCTGCTGCAAAATAGGACTAATCACTTTGAGAGAATTAGGAATGAAAGAGCCAATTACATAAGTGCTATCGTTAGTTGTAACAATCAAATCGTTGCGTCCATCACCTTCCATATCAGCAACCGAAACGGAGAAGATATTTTGATTCACGAAAGTGTGAGTAAACAAAGTATCAAAGTGCTTGCCAGAAAGGAAATTTTCGTTTTGATAATCACGCATAGTAAGAATTCTAAGAGTTCCGCCACTTACAAGAAAAATTTCATCTTTATTATCAGGCAAACCATCAAAATCATTCACAGCGGCAACCCAGCCATTAATTCTTTGAGTGCAAATAGTATCAAATTGATGAAGATAAGTGCCCGGAGGCGAAGGTTTAGCAATATCGCCATTAGTTTGATAGCGAACTACCATCAATTTATTAGATGGAAAAGCATAATTTGGGGTTGATTGAGTAATAATCAATTCCTTGCCAGGATTATTAGGGAAATGTGGCTTATTTTCATTCCAAGAATTGCCATCAACATTGCCCATTGCAACTGACCAATAATGATTATCCCCACCAACTAATGGAGGGAAAACAGCATCGCCTGGGAATGTAATTGGATCGCCTTCTTTGGTGTATAAGTGCAATTTGGATTTGCCAACAGAGCCTTCCAACCCATTGTATTCTTCGGTAACTAATATAAACATATTCTCCCCCGAACCTTCATCTGTTAAATCCACCCAATATGGTCGGATAAGCGGGCGCTTGCCATCAGCGATATTTTTAAAATCACGGGGGAAAATCGCTTCTTTTATTGTATTATCTGTTATATCAAATCCAACAAGATAAGGTCTATTGGAACGAGTTTGAAGTGTTACAGGATTATTTACTAAAATCGAATCTTTATCGCTTGGGAAAGTAGGTAATGCTACAAAAGTTTTCTCATCATACATAGAAACAGAAGGTTGGAAAAGATTAACTTCTGGTCCCATTGTGATTCTATAATCAACATCATCGCCAACATCTGCAACAGGAAAGCCCGAAGTTAGAGACGAAACAGAAAATTTCAACAAACCACGCAAAAACGGAGTATAAGGTGGATTCTGATTAGGCACTTCGGGTGTGTGAGTATTTACAGTTGAATAAATTTGCAAATCAGTTCCATAAAGTTTGCCTGCAAAAGGCTTGATAGAAGCATAGATATTTGGTTTATATGCACGCATATCCACAGCCAACCTACGAGAAATCAGAATTGTATCTTTCGGAGTATTATAAGTAAAAATGTAACTATGTGCAACAGAGTCAGTACTTGTTTCCATACTTTCGGTAAGCATAACAACAGGTAAATTGCTGCCATTAATATCGGTAGAAAGTGTATCTAAAAGCAAAGATATAGAGCGAACACCACGAACAAATTCGGGAAAGTCATATATTTTGGCAATTTTGCCATTGCCATTAACAACTACAATTTTATCACCCATCACTGCAGCAAGTTCATTTGGAGCATAAGTAAAAATATCATTCAACTTTGGATTATTGATAATATTTCCGATTAATGGATGAACTTCGCCCGAAATCAAAGGGGTAGACCATTTAATAAGGATAGAATCGATCGATTGTTGATTAGATTTATGAGAATTATGCTTATTTGCAGCTGCATTTCCTTCCACAAATTGCCAATTAGATGGATTTGAGGGATAAATTTGTGAAATTGCAAAATCAATATTCAGAATTGAAATGAAAAATATTAAATGCAAAAAATTAGAAATTGAAAATTTCAAATTTTGCTTCAGTTGCCTATCTTTTTCTAATCTGAACATAAAATTAATATTTTGTAATATTCTTTTAATACAAATTAATAAATTTTTCATATTCATTTAATAATTCTCCAAAAAAAATGTATTATTTTAACCACAAAAGTAGTTAATTGATTAATTTAGAAAAAATTATACCAAAAAATTAATTTTTTTCATAATTTTTTGTTGTTTTTTAAGTCAATTTGTATTAATTTTATATTTATTAAATTTTCAAGTAATTAAAAGGTAAAATTTATGAATTTATTATTCAAAACTATGAAAAACTTATTTATTTTTACAATTGTAGCCCTAATTTCCTATTCTGGTTCGATAGCACAATATGTGCCGAATCAAGACTATTTACTCGGCTACGAAGAGCATTACGACCAATTGCCCAATATTCAGCAGTGTCAAGAAGGGGCTTTGAAAGAGTCAGAAAAAGCCAACATATTAAATTACATTAATTTTATTAGAAGTATCCACAAGCTCAAACCAGTTCAGTATAATCTTAATGGTGATAAATATGCTCAAAAATCAGCATTAATCCAAGCTGCAAATGCTACCTTGAGCCACACACCCGACCAATCTTTTTCTTGCTATTCTGACGATGGTTATTATGGTTCGGTTAATTCCAATTTGCATTTGCATACAAGTAGTGGCAACTTAAATCCAGATTCAAAAGAATCAATAATTGGTTGGATGATAGATGATCATTCAGGCAATGCTCCTGATAGATGTGGGCACCGTCGAGCAATCATCAATCCTTGGGTTACTGTAATTTCTTTTGGTAGAGTTGACGGTATGGCAAATGTTGGAAATACAAATACTTCTGCAATAGCTTTGCTTTATATGGACCACGTTGATGGTAATATTTCCGATATGCCCGTAGAATTTGTTGCGTATCCCTATCAAAATTATCCAATTGAATTAGTTAATAAATCTTGGTATTTATCATTTTCACCATTTTATGATATGAACAGATGGTCGGGAAATACAGAAGTTGATTATACCAATGCACAAATTAAGGTCAAAACTGATGATGGAACTCCAATGAATGTACATAGCTTAATATACGATTTCGAGGGATGGGGTGCTATTCATAATAATATTCGTTTTATGGTTGATAATTTACAAAATGAAGTTAAATATAATGTAACAGTAGAGGGAATAGTTGTTAATGGTCAGCAAAAAGAATATAATTACTGGTTCAAATTAACAAATAATATAATGGGACAAAAGCCCGCCACACCAATATTATCCTATCCATTAGATAATGCTAAAAATGTAGCCGTAAACTTGGGATTTTCTTGGAGTGTAAGTGAATTCACTTATCAATATCATTTCCAATTATCCAAAAATGTTGATATGACAGATTTAATTAAAGATGAATACGTTATCACAAATGGTGAGGTTATTAAAGGTTTGGAAAATGAGACGACATATTATTGGAGAGTGAAAGCCGCAAATGACATTGGCGAGAGTGACTGGACCGAAATAAGAAGCTTTACAACTGCGGCACCAAAACCCGAAAAGCCTGTTCTGATTTCGCCTGAAAATGAAGTAACTGACGAAAGTCTAACTCCACTTATGAAGTGGGCTTATATTAACGGTGCTTCCACTTACCAATTACAAATTTCCAAGAAGTCAAACTTCGATTCGTTTTTTATTGATATAGATGAAAAATCATTGATTGATACTTTCTTTACGGTTCCTGCAGAGAAACTTTCTGCCAAGACAACTTATTATTGGCGTGTTCGTAGCGAAGCGGGAGGCGTTACAAGTAATTGGTCAACTGTTTGGAAATTTAAAACAAAAGCTCCCGATCCTGCTCCCGAAACTGCAACTCTATATAAACCAGCACTCGAAGAGCAAAATGTTGAATTAAACACCAAATTCGAATGGAGTGCCCAGCAATATACTCAATATTATATTTTACAAATTGCAAAATCAAGTAATTTTGAAAATATGACATTAACTAAAAAAGTAACTACAAATACTTACGAATTAATTGGCAATGAATTATTAGAGCCAAATACTAAATATTATTGGCGTGTGCAAGCAATAGGAGAAAGCGGCTTTAGTGATTGGTCTCAGGTATTTAATTTTACCACTCGTAATGGTCAAAGCGTAAAATATACTAAACCAGCAGTGAATTTTACAGTTTATCCTAATCCTTCATCAAAAACCATAACAATTGAGAATCAAGAAATTCTAATGCAAAAAGTAGAGATTATGGATATTTACGGCAACGTTTTAGTAGAGAAAGATTTGATACATACTCCAAGCTATGGAACAACAATAAATATTGAAAATGTTAGTAGTGGATTATTTATGATAAAAATCACTACAGAACAAGGAATTTTAGTCACGAAATCAATAAAAATCTAATTCATTAAATTAATTCATAAAATTTATTAAATTTATTAAATCAATCAATTTAAAGTTTAAATGGATAGACCAAATAATATCTTGGTCTTCCATTTATTCCTATTTCAATAGCTGGTGAAGGCAATTTAAAAAGTTTGAAATTTTGCTTAAACCAATTCCAAAATGGATGTCCATCGGGCAATAATTTAACAATATTATAATCAATTGAAATAATAATTTTGCGGTTTCCCCAAGCAGCATCTGATACTTTTTGCGATACTTTTGGGTCGCACTCAGGATTATAAGGGTCGCATAAAGAATATGCAGTGTAGCCTATTGCAAGCTCTAACCAGTCTGGAACATATTCCTTAACAACACCTCCAAAAAGATTTTGTATATTTATCGTCATCCAAAAAGTTTGTGTGCTATAATCATCAATGAATGATTCGTGTGGCACCCTATGTTTTTCATCAACCCAATCAGGATTGACATACATAAACTTGGGATTGAAGTTTTGCAAAATTGGAAAATAATATTGAGCTAAGAAAAAGCCCGAACCCAAAACATCTGCATAAAAATCTGATGGAGAAAATCCAAAACCCTTGCTATAACCATCTAATACTTCAATATAACTCATATACCCAAGCCCAAGAACTGAACCAATAATATTGGACATTTCCCAAGACAAACCTGAGGTAATCAATCCTTCGGTAAAAACATAACTTGTGGAATAACCGCCATAAAAATGTCCGAATTTATCCACCCAAAGGGCATATTGAATGTCTTCGTAAAAATGAAATGGACCAGTTTCTTTCCAAACATCACTTTGTTGAACAGAGTGTTGAGCGTAGAAAATTGCAGCATAAATTCCACCTACAATGGCAATATTAACTGGTTTGGCGTGTGAATTTAAATAAGGTAAGTTTCCAGTCATTGTGTATCTTGGCTGATTTCCATAGACAAATAATGATTCAGGAACTGTGGGATAATCAGTTAGTTTGTATTCCTCCGAAGTTGGAGTTAAATACAAACAATTCGCAGTATTTTGACCATCAAGTTCAGTTTTCATTGATTTATCAAAAAAAAATTCAGAGTTTATTAAATTGTCTAAATTTTCTTGATTAGAAATTGAAGAAAAATAACTAATTTTGTTAATTGTAAAATTGTCTAATTGGCAATAGTTATTTTGAGTTAGCAAAAGGAACGCTAAACTCGAAATTATTAAATATGTTTTTTTCATTTTTATAAAATTTTTATTTAACAAAATTAGCAAACAATTGTAAATAACTGATGAATGAAATTTCCAAAATATTAACAAATGCGAGAATTTTAAAAGGTCTCACTATCCAAGATTTGAGTGATTCTACTAAAATTCGCAAAATTATTATTGAAAATATTGAAAATGGAAATTTTGAAGAATTTCAAGATGTTTACTTAAAAGCATATATTCGGAATATTGCCAAAGAATTGAAACTTCTCGAAGATCCCGAATTTATTGCAGCTTACAAGTTAATTAGTAAATCAAGCAGAAGTAGAAGCACAAATTCCACAGACGAGAATACAAGCAATAAAAAAACACCTTTTACCGACAATGTTTTAGATGTTTCTACAACAAGTGGAGATGGAATTTCTTCATACAATCCTAAAAATAAAGATACAGCACTTTTTAAAAAGCAGCCAAAATTATCTTATAACTTTATTGCTTATACTTTATTGTTTTTGTTTTTAGCATCAATTCTTTTTTACACATTTTATCCATTTTCTAAATCCAATGAAGATATTCCTGCAATTGGAATAAGTCCTGCTAATTCAACCGAACAAGAGCAAAAAGAAGAAGATGAGGACTCTGGGAACTTACTCAATTTTTTCCAATCAAATGATAGCTTACGGCTAACTGCTAAAGCTTTCGATTCTGTTTGGGTGAATATCCTAATCGACAAAAGTCAAAAAGTGCAATTAGTGCTTGTTCCCAACCAGAATTATATGTGGTCAGCCAAAGAGGAGTTTCTGATAACGCACGGGAACTCGGGTAAAATCAAACTTTGGTTAAACGATAAGGAATTAGAACAATTTGCTCCAAATGGCTATATTGCTAAAAATGTGTTAGTTACTGCTGATAAAATTGTAAATTCAAACAAACAACGAATTGATTCGCTCCGTAAAAATCGTAAAAAACCAAAAAAAGAAGAAGAAAAGCAAATTAGACTAATAGAGCCAAGCAATATTATCAACCAATAAATAATTGGATTTCTGTAAATAATGAATTAGTTAAAAGATAACTAAATTGAATCATTAATTATATCGTGTAGCCTTACAACCCCCACAACTTCCCTATTCTCATCGCAAACAACTAATGAATTAATTTGGCTGCTTCTATTTTCCATAACAGAAATTGCCTGCTCAAGAAAATCATCTGGAGAAATTGTAATAGGATTTTCACTCATAATCATCGTTGCATTCAAAGCCGACAAATCCTCATTTTTCATCAATGCTCTTCGCAAATCACCATCAGTTATAAAACCTTTTACTCTTTTTTTATCATCAATTACAACTGCACACCCAAGCCCTTTTTCAGTTATTTCAATTATAGTATTTTTAAGTGAATCATTTGGCTTTACGAAAGGAATTTTATTTCCAGAATGCATTACATCTTTCACTTTCATTAAGGTTTGGCGACCAATCGAGCCGAGCGGATGAGTTTTGGACAAATCTGTAATCGTTATGTTCTTCAATTTAGCTGCAAACACAGAAATAACATCTCCAATAACCAAGCTAACAGTTGTACTTGAAGTGGGAGCTAATCCAAATAAGCAGGCTTCCTGAGTAATCGAAGCATCCAAAACAATATCACTATTATTGGCTAAAGCAGAATCAACATTACTAACAATCGAAATAATTTTGGCATTTCTCGATTTTATATAAGGAATTAAGCGAACAATTTCTTCTGTATTGCCACTTTTGGAAAGCATTATAATTACATCATCTTCTTGGACAATTCCAATATCGCCGTGCAATGCCTCGACAGGATGGAGAAATACTGCAGAAATAGTGTAGCTTGATAAAGTTGCGGCAAGTTTTCGGGCAATAAGTCCACTTTTGCCAATTCCAGATAGGATAATTTTATTTGCATTAGCAATTAATTCAGCTGCTTGTAAATAATTATCGCTAATCTTGGACTCTGCCAAAATTAGCGAATTAATTTGAATATTGAATAATTCTTTGATTCCGTTGATATTATTTTCTATTTCCATTAAAATGCAATTTTTAAAAATGCAAATTAACCAAAGTTGATAGAAAATCAACCTGGAGGCCAATTGAAAATTCGTCCACCTAATAAATGTAAGTGAATATGGAAGACAGTTTGACCCGCACCTTCGTTTACATTGAACACTAATCTATATCCATCATCTGCAATCCCCTTTTGTTTGGCGATGCTTTTAGCAATCTGAACCATTTTACCAATCAACCCAGTATCTTCGGGTTGTAAATCATTGATTGTAGGAATTTGCTTTTTGGGGATAATTAAGATATGCGTTGGTGCTTTGGGAGCAATATCATTAATTGCAAATATCTCATCATCTTCGTATTCAAAAGTTGCGGGGATTTCTCTTTCTAAAATTCGGGTAAAAATTGATTTTTCCATATATTATCAATTATATTGTTTAGTATTTTTTTTGTAAAAAAAAACAAGGCTGCTCTCGTTTTTTGAAAACAGCCTCGTTGATGTTATTTAATCAGAATTAACGAACCAATGTCATTTTGCCAGTCAAGATATCTTTACCAGCTGTTAAGCGGTAAATATAAGTTCCTGAAGTAACAAATTGATTTGATTGATTTGTTCCATCCCAAACATATTTGTGAGTAGAACCACTTAATTCATTGTTTACTAATGTTTTAACAACATTACCATAAATATCTAATACTTCTAAAGTAGCATAAGTTCTATTTGGCAATGTGAATGATAAAGTTGTAGCACCTTTGAATGGGTTTGGTGAGTTTGGCTCTAAAACTAAAGCAGCTTCTGTGCCAAATGTTACAGTAACCACATCACTTGCTTCGCAAGCTTGAGTACCATCTTTATCAACTTGACGTAAGCGATATTGATAAGTAGTGTTAGGCACAACGTTTTCATCTAAGAATGAATAGCGAGTAGCAACAGATGAGTTCCCTTTACCTTCTTTGAAGCCGATAGTTTGGAAAGCTACATCAGAGCTTGTACCTTCGCGTTTTTCAACATAAAATCCAAAGTTATTTTCTTCTACTGAAGTTTCCCATAATAAATCAACACCAACTTGACGAATTGTATAGTCAAAGAAGTTCAATTTAACTGGTAAGTCATCAGAGCACCATTGGTATTTATCAGCATCTTCGCCAAATGAACGGAAGCCGAAGTATGGACGGTGCATAGGAATCCAAGAACCTTGTTGTAATGTTTGAGTACAGTTATCAACTGGATCGCTACCATAGTGATAATAATGTGGGAATGCTGGATTGCCACTTGGAGGTGTAAATTTAACCCAATTGCCTGTAAATCTAACGTTTTCATATACAAAGAAGTTATTATTAACTTTTTCCCCAATAATGTTTTTGGTTCTGAAGTTTTTGTCTAATACTAATGAAGTTCCGTCTAATCCATATCTTCCATTTTGAGCTACCGACGTATTCATTGTTCTCATACCCATACGAGAAGCAGAACCGCCTAAGTTCAAGCCATATTCACCTAATTGAGCAATGGTTACCCAATAAGTACCTGGTAGAAGTTCTACTGGATCATTCACTTGCAATGTTACATATCTTTCAAAACCTAATAAATTACCATACATACGAGTAGTTGCATATAAACCAATTACTTCGTCTGGTAATCCACCACGATCTTTGTAGATACCAACTTGAATTGGTTCTGGTGATTGGCTAAGACCAGTAAAGAATGTTTGGAATCCGCGAAGTGTATCTTTATTTAAGATATCAAATCTAATTGCAAATTGTCCTGACATATTTCCACCAGTAGCGCCAGCAGCATCTTCCATAGCATCCCAAGGTCGCCAACCAAATGCTGGATTGCCTGCAGCATAATTACTTGCGGCAAAGTTCAAACCACGACCTGCTAAACCAGTAAAGTTAGCAACATTACTTTGTGGTTTATTTAATGCTGGATCATAAGCATAAACATCACCAAATCTCAATGAAACTTTAGTAAAGTTAGTATCGTTGATTGTGTTTAAGTCTTTTTCAGCCATAATAACCATTGATTCAATGATATAGTTAGCTAAAGTATCAATTTGAGTTTTACGAGCATTCCAAGCAGGCATACCTACTTCGATTTGTTTACCACCATTTAAGTTGGAGATATTTTCTGTACGGCAATAAATTGGATCTTGTTCTTTTTGCCAGAAATCATCAGCACGATAAATCTTAACTTTAACTGACATATTTGGAGCATTTCTCGAAGAGTTATTGCTCAATGATACATTAATTGGAATACTTGTTGCTTGCGAAGCAGGAGCAATAGTGTAAGGCCAAATTAAGTTAATTGCAGAAACTTCGATATCTGGAACTTCTTTAGGAATAGTAATATTAACGTTATCAATTATCCAGTCATCAGAGTCATCTAACAATGGAGAGAATGGATTACAACCCTTAGTATCGTCATTTGATAAAACTTTAATTCTGAAACGGAAGTTATAAGCACCTTCATTTTTCCAACGGATAAATGTATCTGGAATAGTTACAAAATACTTCTTGAATTCGTGGTCGATACCGTCATCAAATAAGTTTGGACGCAAACCATTTGGTTTTAAAGCACCCAAATCTTCTTTTAATAACGTAGAATCTTTATCTGTTTCCAAGAAACCAACACGATAACCACCAGCCCCTAACACTGTAATAGCAGGATTCTTTGGAATTGAGCCAGCGCCTACTGGAGCCATACCGAATCTACGTGGATGCACACTCCAATCAGCATCTACTGGGTTTGTGATGCCATTCAAGCCATCATCACTTGGTTTCAAGATTTCAACTGCTAATTCATCTGGAGTTGCGGAAACTGCATTTGTATTAGTATAAGGAACATTCCATTGACTATTAGTAATAACTCTTGGTTCTGGACCTACCATAGTTTGATCTGACCAACCACGTGGCCAATCATCTTGTTTTTGAGTTCTTTGAACTGAAACTGATAAGATTGAATTATATTTACCACGCATATCAATTGGGAAGGAACGAATTTCATCACCGTTACCAGCACGACCAGTTAATACACCAGGGTTCCAAGGAGAACCATTTAATAAAATTCTATTCATTTTAATAGCTGGAGATTCTAATGATGCTGAAGTGTAAGTTTTGTTTGTAATGTAACCATTTTCATCGAATTTTGCTTCGTAACTTGCATTGAATCTACCTCTTGGTGGTAATGGATTTTCGGAAACTGTTTCGCCATTTACTGCTTCAGCTTCTAAATTAACCCATTTCCAAACTGATGGCATTGTTACACCATAAACTTGGTGGAATTCTGTTACATCGTCATTGAAAGCAGGCATTCTACGCATAACGAATAAGTTCAAACTCTTTTCGTCATCAAATGGCCAAGCATCGCCTAATGATTCACCTTCTGGAGTATAAGGTTCAGCTGTCACATAGGCTCGTAAGCGACCAATATGCGAAGGAATAAATTCGTTTGGTTCAAATGGAGCAAAATAAACTTGAACAAATTTGTATGGAGGAATTCCTGTATAACCAGTACCGTCAAAATTTGGTTCTGGGGTAGCAGTATAAATAGGACCATTCTTAGTTACAGTTTGGCAAAGCCAAGCTTTACCTTGAGGATCTTTACATTGTTCGTAAATCAAATTAGCGTCACCACTTGCAGTAGCAGACAAACAGCCTTGGCTGATAGGCATAATTCTATTGTAAATAATTTTTTCAGTTACTTGGTTTTCAATACGGAAACGAACATTGAAGTTTAATTCTTGGTTTGTAAAGTTAACACCATTTGGACCTTGAATATTATTAGTTAAGTTTTGAACTAATGCAACTGGTTGAACTGCACCAATTCTTGGAACGCCAGCGAATAATTCATAGTTATCTGCAGCTGCAATTTTATTTGGGAATTTGTCTAATGGAACCGATAAATCTTTGGTCTCACGAACGTAATATTGTACGTCTGGAGCTCTTAAAGTATTTTTCCATTGTTTGAACATAACTTTTGAGAAAGGTCCTGGAACTTTATAATTAACGTCAGCAGTACCATTTAAACGATACTTATCGTAGTATACTGTAAATTGTTGGTATTCTCCATCTAAAGTCATTGGTGCCCATGGATAGAAATATTCAGGAGTATTTGACTTTGGAGGGAAATTTGTAGTACTATTTACATCTGGAGCTGGCACACCAACTGGATAGTTAGGATGTCTTGCCCAACCACTAACACCGCAAATTGAGTTTCTTCTGAATGCTTGGTAAGCGTAATCAGGGAAGAATGCGTAAGTCAAAATGGAAGGAACTTCACGGTATAAAATTGTAATACTACTATCTTTACCATTCAATATAATTTGAGCAGTCATTTGAGCAATGTTATCGTCTTGATATAATCTTTTGCCTAAATCTAAATTTTGATTTCCACCATATGCTAAGTTGATAGCTCTTACTATTGCCATATTAAATACTGAAATAATCATTTTATCGGATTGGATAGAACGTTTAAAATAAACTTTACCGTATCCATCAACTTGTTTTTTAGTTGGATTGAATTGGGATAATTCCATATCGCCCCAAGAAAATGCAATCAAAGCTTGTTTGAGATTTGGTTTCAAACCAGTAAAGCTAACGCCTCTTGCACGAATACCATCTAAATGTTTTGATGGACCAGTTGTTGGAGGAGCTTGAGTTACAAGAGTTGGATCCATACCCAATACTGAATGTAAATAACCGAAGTCGTCACGAACTAAGTCGCCAGTACCGTAACCACCACCATTATCTTCCCAAGAACGGCAACGAACACAACCAGCATTTGGATCTGTTGCAGTTACAAACCAGTCCATACTCATAGGATCGTATGCAGTCAACGAACCAGTTGGTACAATTCTATTGCCTGCTTCATCGTAGAAATATCTTCTATTTGTTAAAGCAATCACACCATTTGTTGATACATAGAAGGAGTCATATCTAACACCATTGAAATAGAAGCCACCAGCAATACTCAAAGGCATTGGACCAGCAATAGCATCATCAGTTGAATCAAGTTCCCCCTCTCCAGATATCTCGTGATCATAAAAATTCACTAACTGATCGTAAACATTTGCTGTATTACGGAAGAATGGAAGACCATCATCCTTGTATTCATCCCAATGTTCTTTAGGAAGAATTCTTGGACCAGGAAGAACGCGTGTCCATAAACCTGGCTCGGTGTTTGTATCTACATAAGACTGGAGAATGTCCCATTTGGATGTTCCATCAGCATTTCTGAATTTTGGATCAATGTATTCGTCAGTATCAACCCAATAGTACCCAGTTGAAATGGTTGCTTTTGTTCTTTGTTGACCTATCTCATTGAAAGGTGCAGGGAAACTTGTCTTCAACGGATTGAATGCAGGTGGTTCTGACAACTCACTCTTTCTTTGAAGTTGATTATCACCAGTTTTATCTTCAGCATATACTGATGTTATTGCAATGATAACCACTAAAAGAAGTGCAAAAAACTTCTTCATTGTTATACCTATAAATTTAGTTGAACATATATTTTTGTTATACATTATTTATTTTCTTAAAAATTATTTAATTAATTTGCAAAATTAATAATAATTATTGAAATTATCTCTTAAATCTCCATCCTTTATCTTCGTTTTCGAAAATCCATCCAACAATCTTGCCTTCGTTGAATGTTTCGAAATGATCCCAATAATCTTGAGTATAAGTAAATCTTGAACTTGTATCGTCAATTGGAAGCGCTTTCGATTCTTTGATAATATTATTAATAATTACTTTCCAAGCATCAAAATTACTTGGGCGCAAGTCTATCCAACCTTCGTTGCACCATTTATTAATATTTGCAGGAGTTAGTGGCAATGATAATTCGGCTTTGTGCACGGGGATTTTCACTTCTTTTCCACGAATGTATCTTTCACCATCACTCAATAAAATAACCAATCCAACTGATAACATCTGCGACCGCAATAATTCATTATTTTTTAATAATTCTTCGGCTTTTTTAGAAATTTCAGCAGACGGAACTTCCAAAAATTCATACATAGAGCCGGTAATTTTCTTAATCAAATTTGCTTCGAATAATAATTTTGACAAACGAGGTGGTCCTAATAATTCAAATGCAATGCTTTCCGTATTTGTTTGAGCCTCTAATTTTTTCAATTTATCTAAAGCTGTGCTTCTTAGTAATCCACCACGATAAGTTGGTCCTAATGTGGAAGCATCTAATGCACCAATTACATCGTGTCCAGTATTTCCAGATCTAATCTCGTGTATTAAATAAGTTGCAATTTCTTCGGGAGTTACAATTTCCATTTGTCCTAATGATGAAATTGTCTCAAATTCAGCTCTTGAAAATGTTCCATTCTCGCCAGTATCAACAAATACTGCTTTGTAATAATCATTTTTATCAACTATATTTGTAAAATCACCAAATACCAAATCGCCCTTTGCTGGGATTGCATCATCTAAATTCATATCAACTAATTCTATAGGTCTGCCACCACGCTTGATTTCTCCATAATGTATTTTTTTCCAAGCAATAGCTGCAGTTGGCTTAATTTCCTTCACTAATGGACCATTTGGAGTGCGAGCCATAATAAACAATAGTAAAGTTTGAGCTCCAGCAACTGCTGTTTTGGACATTAATACACGCGAGGGTCTTTCTTCGCTATGAGTATATGGAATATTGAAGCCCATTCCGCCAGTTCCAGCTGTGCCAACCTTGAAATACATTTGTGTTTTACTTTCAAGCATTGCTTTTTGCATTACTTGAATATGTCTAATTAGCTGTGGAATATATGTACTTGCAATTATTTTTTCCATAATTTCTTGGTCTGGGTTGCCTTCTTTCATTTGTGCCAAAGCCTTAGCTGTAGTACTATAAATATCAAGATAAGCTATGCCAGTTGCAGTATTGATACAATCAATAACAATTTCAGGTTTAAATTCAGTAATTAATTGATATAAGAACATATTTTTAAGGATAGATTCATCTAATTCATTAAAAATATCACCAATAAATTCCCTTCTATTCGTAGCATTCGAAATAACTTCGTTCCAATTTTCATCTTTCCATTCAACTCTGGAAAAAATATTACCCCATCTGGCTGTAAATTCAGTTTCTGTTCCTTTGTATTCTTTTTGTAAGTCTTTGACAGCCTCTTCTGCTTCGCTTTTACGCAAGGAAGAAATAATTAACTGCTTGGGATTAAACCGCATAAGCTCGTGGCTAATTGCCGAGCCTACTAATCCAAACCCACCTAAAATTAGAATTTTTTTACCTTCTATTTGCATTTTATTCTCAAAATTTTTATTTGTTTAATTATTTATTTAAGATTTATTCACATTTGTCTTAAATTAAAATCCTAATTTAACAAATATTTATCAATTAACAAAATAATTGTTAAAACTATTGTCATTTTTTCCCTTACAACTTAGTAGTTTTTTCTTTATTATTTTGTGTCCTTCTAAAGACTATAAACTATTGAAATTGTATTTTATAACATCAAATTTGAAAATAATTTCCAATATTTTCCTAAATAATTATATTATCAAGCATTTACAAGATTATTTATTTTTGAAAATATTTTTTCATTTATTAAAGATATTAATGTAATTTTCATTTTACGTTCATTATTATTTTTTTCCACATTTCCAATCACTTCCAAGTAATTTTCTGTATGACCCGAAAACTCATTTTTTTCGTTAGTTCTCTCGACTATCACTTCTTTTTCCTTTCCAATTTGCGATTCAGCAAATTCTAAATA
>DYLM01000043.1:7075-18351 GCA_020722095.1 Chloroherpeton thalassium | reverse complement strand
GACGAAATGGTGGGATTGGGAGGATAAGGAAACGCAAGAAAAATATATTGATGGTGTAAATGACACACTTTTTTTCGATAGAAAATCTTTGATGACTGAAAACCCGGAGCATTGGGAGCCAGATTCTATGCGTTATCGGATTGACGATTCTGATACAGGTGCCTGGATTTCATTTAAAACTCCTGATGATTTCATTGTAATCGACACCACTATTGTTAATCATGGTAATACTGTTTCGTATTTTGTGCAGACAAAGGATTCAATAGGTAATATGAGTCGCTGGTCATGGGAGTATAAAGCTATTCTTTACCTGGAATCTCCACCATCAGTAACTGATTTGAAAGTGACGAACATTCTTCCTGAATGGGCAAAATCAAAATATCATCAAGCTGATGGAAACCTGTATTTGGAGTGGACGAAGCCAAATTGGCAGGCGGTTCGGGCGCTTATTTGGCGTAAAGAAATGCCATATGGTAAATTTGAGAAAATAGATAGCTTACCGATAGAATCAACCACCATCACGTATGTCGATTCTTGTATTAAAAAAAACGATCGGCTTTTTGTCTTGAATTCTTATGAATATTATGTGACAACTGAAAATGCATCCGGAAGAGCTTCGATAGAATCGAATTATGATACAAGCTTTTGTAACCGAAAAGTCGATAGCCTCAATTGCAACCCTGGTACGGAGCCTACTTATTGGACTATCAGATGGAAACCGATAATAACAAATCTAAAAAAGTCTGAATTCATTTATAAAGGTGAATGTTATAAATATAATCTTTCAGGAGATTTGATTTTAGATCAAGTTCAGGAAACAACAGATACATTCCTCACTTTTAAAGTTAAAGCCGATACCTCTTATTGTTGCATTTTATATGCTTATATCATGGATTCAGATAATAAAAAGACGATTCCGGTCAGTTATCGGCGAGATGCTCGAGTCGCTCCGATTCCACCAATTACTTACGAGGAGTTGCATTTATTGCCACAGCCTAAAGCATTTGGAATTTTTATTGATTGGCATGACTACTGGAAAAATGATTTTTGGAAATCCAATCCCACAAGTATGGTCGCGTATTTTCGAATTTTAAAATACGCTTTTAGCAAAGGGAAATACACCCTTAAAGGAAATTTTCCAATTCTACAAAACACAGAAAATTGGGAAAACGGTCAATACCTTGATATTCAACAGTTGACAATTGATACTTTGGTTTATAGTGTGATACCATATTTTATTACTCCAGAAAGTGCAGAAATTAAACCTTCTGTTAATTATAGGAAAAAAGTAGTTCAAATTCATGATAGATTATTTATACCTCAAATCGATGCCACAAATTTTCCAGTCGGCTTATCGAATAAAAAAATGTTTTTTCGGATGAATAGTAATCAGTTAACAGTCAAATGGACCTATCCTGAGAAAAAATGTAATTCAAACATGAAAAATATTTATACACCAAAACGTATTCGTATTCAATTTTCAAATAATGAATCTTTTAAGATGACAGGTGTTCTTACCCAGGATTCTCCTTATCATGATGACGTTTCTGTGAATAGTGTTATTTTTCATGATATTAAGCGACTCGATCATCATAATCATGATCCCTATTTTTTGAGAATTACGGCTTTTAATACACCTGAAAAATATGAACATCCATATTGGTCAACTGATTTTGACAGTTTGATTAGAATTTACAATGATGATAACCCACCGACAAACTCTTCATTTACAAAAGTAATTGCTGAACCCCATCCAGATTCACAAGAAGGGAAAATTCTTTTAAAATTGACATGGAATGAGGCATTAGAGGATCCGCTTACTGAAAGTGGTGTGAATTATTATGTTTTAGCACGTAAATCTAAAGGCCTTGAGTACCAGGTAAAAAAATGTGACACATCATTTGCAGTGGGGGATTCATTATTAACGAATGAAAATTTTACTGCTTATGTCGAAACTCTTAAAATTTATCCAAAAGATATTGTTGGAAATTCAGGTGAATCCAGTCTTTCTAAGAAATGGTATCCAATACCACCCCCAAAAGATTTTGTCATCACAAAAGTACCCAATACTGAATGTACTTATATTTTTGAATGGTCTCCAGTTGAATATTTGGATGAAATTCCGATTGATTCATATTATCTTCAATGGACAACCTATTCAAATCCATCGATGAAAAATGTGAAAACGCAATCTGAGTTTAATTATTATACTATTCCAGGTGATTCAACACGGATTAAACGAACTCATAATGCATTTAAAGGGTGCAACTTTCGAATACGGGCTCAAATTTATGGTGAATTTGATACGTTACAATCGAGTGGTTGGTCCAAAACTATACCTTTGCCAGATGCTGGAAATGTATTATACAAATCAAATGAGTTTGAAATTGATGAAATAGTGTTACCAACCAGTTTCAGTCTAAAACAAAATTACCCGAATCCTTTTAATTCGCAAACAATTATTGAATATTGGGTGCCTGAGAATAGCTCTGTCGCTATTCAGATCTATAATCTACAAGGGGAGGAAATCCGAACATTAGTTAATAGAGAGCATATTCCAGGTGTTTATCGAGAAATATGGGATGGAACAGACAGAAAACAATATATTGTTCCATCCGGTGTATATTTTATTGTTATAAAAGCACCTCAATACTATGAAATAAAAAAATGTCTTTTACTTCAGTAATATTCTTTAACGAATTATATAGAAAGAGAAATTATGAAACGACAGTTTAAGACTTTTTTATGGCTCATTTTACTTTCTCCACAATTAGTTTTCACTCAGCAAAAAACAATTCAAAAAATGCTTACTGAACCTCAATATACAGTAGGAAATTTTAACATAGTTTATTTGGATACAATTGTTGATGATGGCGAGTTTTGGGTGTTTAATAATAGTGAAGATCACTATTTTGCCGAACCATACTATGAAAACAATGGAAAAACATCTGGACTTTTAAAAAATTTTCCACCTGAAATATATCCTGAAAAACAATTGAAACATGATACGACCTATTTTTATTACTTTAAATTTTCAGATGGTACTCGCTCGAATATTGTTAAATCCACCCAGGATCAAGATTGTCCAGAACTTATAGAAGTTACATTACGCCAACCTATAAATGACTGGTACAATACTAACAAGTTACTTTTCCAGGTTCAAACTAAAGATCCAGCAGGAATAGATTCCATTTTTGTTACAAGGATTTTTGATAACACTTCAAAAAAATGGTTTTTTGGAAAAATATATTATTCACTTGAAGATACTACCGCTATTCCTCCTTCGAATATCACCACAATTTCTGATCCTGATTATCAAGTACCAATTAAAGAAGATGGCATTTATACCTTCCAATTTGGTGCTAAAGATGCTGCGCATGCTGCTGAATCCTGTTCAACGCAATGGAAATTAAATGGGAATCGATGTTTATTTGAAAATGCCATTTTTAAAAACATTAAAGTGGACCTGACACCTCCGAAGTCTGAAATTCGTGGATTAGAAGATACCGCTTATACCAACCAAAATAAAATTACACTCAATATCTGGGCAGATGATCCACCGGCAGGAACTCAATCGATTGAAAGTGGTCTGAACTCTGTGACAATACAGTATAAATATCGACAAAATCCGTTAGGTCTTTGGTCTGATTGGGAACAGATAGCGGTAATTCAAAAATCCGGAACGGATGAAATAACATTTTCTTATGATTTTACTTTTCCTAAAGGTGAAGGTTGGTATCAGATTACTACAGGGGCGCAGGATTTAGCGACGAATGTTCAAGCAGTATCTGCCAGGAGGATTAAAGTGATCTGTTTCGACAAAACGAATCCTGTATTAATAAGTTTAGAATTAAAAGATACCACCCAAAATCCTGCACCTATAGAAACAATTGCCGCTACAGGATGGACGAACAACATATTAATTAATGCTTTAATCGATACTTCTCGAGATTATCTCACCAAAAATGATTCAATTATATTTTCAGGGGATGTTTCAGATGATTATAAAAAGTGGCATTCTTTCTCATCTCCGTTCTCAATAGAACTTACATCGGGCGACAACTCAAAACAAGTAGCTTGCAAAATAAAAGATAAAGCAAGCAATGTAAGTGACTCAATCATAGCTCAAATTGATTTGGATACTGATACTCCAGAACTTGAAAGTATCAATCTTTATGATTATGATATGAACCCCTTAAATACGTTACCACCTGAAATTACAGATAAGTTACTGATTAAAATAAAAGCCATAAAACATAATGATAATTCACTTTCTCATATCCTATATTTTGAAGGTTTACTACCAAATCCTGCGGAAAGAGAGAATCGATGGCGTGAATATCAAGAGGTTGATGACTTCACTTGTACCGATCCACATGAACCATACACTCTTTTAGTAAAGGCAATTGTTCATGATTATGCTGGTAATATAAGCAAAGAATCGAAAAGCGATGATATCTACTATGATTCATTATTAACTATAACAACATTAAAATTACAGGATCTGGATGGACAAATAATTGATGAACAAAAGAGAAAATTCACGAACAATATGATTTTTAATGCAACTCTGTATCAGATTTCCAGGCCAATTGTACCTTCGATGTGTTTAGAGTTTTCTAATGATAATAAATTTGACACACTGAAACGCATTCATTTTTCAAAATCCGAAAAGTTTGTTCAAAATTCTATTAGCGTTTCATTAAATTTAAGGAATCTAAATTATAACAATGACAATAACGCTAAAGAAGTATATGTTCGTTTGGTTGATTCACTAATTAATATTACAAGCAATGTGATAAAAGATACGATTTTTCTAGATACAATTCCTCCAAAGATTAAAGGCTTAAAACTATTTGATCGCACAAAAGAAGATAACCTTTTTTCAGAACCGCCTGAATTTAAAGCAGATGAAGGCTGGACGAACGATACGATGATTTATGCCACTCTTGATACAGGAATTGATAATCTTTCTGGCATTGATAGCCTTTGTTTTTGGGGAGATGTCGTAAATGATTCAAGTAAATTCAAATTTAAAAATAATGAAAGATATCCTTTGAATTTAAAATTTGATATTTCGGACAACAAACCTCAAGTCATTAAGGTAAAAGCCAGAGATTTAGCCGGAAATTGGGGAGGAGAATTGTATGGAATAGACTATTTTGATACAGATTCAATTATTTTTGATGGTGTTAAACCAGATACCTTTAAAATATTGAAACCAGAAGAAAATGAGGAAATAACGAAAACTGATAGTCTTGATATAGAATTTGAAGCCCTTGATTTACCATTTGTTAAAAATTTTTATAGAATCTATATTCATGAAAAAGGTTACTCCTGGCAAGATAGCACCTTTCCAGAAATAAGTAGTTCGAATATTCCTTTAAGAATGGATATTTCAGAGAATGAAGGTGACAAAAGCATCGAAGGTTATGGAATAGACCACGCAGGTAATTTTTTAAAATCAAATTCAAGATATTTTAAAATGATATTTAAAAAATTATATATTCAATTCAAAATATATGCAAGTAACGATACTAATGATTCCGTGTACACTAATACTTCTAAAATTTATTTCAAATCCTCAATAAAACCACCAAATAGCAATGTAACAAAATTTCGTTACAGTCAAGACAGAGATGTGAAAGGTACATATGAAGATTATCCCCAAGACGGATTTAAGGAGATTGTTTTAAACCTGACGGGACGTGGAGAGAATATTTGTGATACTTTTAAAATATATAGTCAATGCAAAACTAATAATGGCATCGAAAGCTTACCAGATAGTGCCTGGATTGTTTTTGATAATATTCCGCCAAAATTGGATCCTATTACTATTAATTCTAAATCTGCCTATACTGATCAACTCTCAGTTAATATTTACTGTAGTGGATCGGATACTCTTCCTGGACGGTTAAAACTTATAAACTTGAGTACAGATCAAATATTTTCGCAGGAGGATATGACGATTACGCTTACAGATACCCCTTCTACAGTATCGAAGACAATTCCCTACATTTTTAAAGACCAATCAGAGACTAAAACGATATATGTTAAATTAATGGATCAGGCTGAAAATGAAACAATTGTGTCGAATTCTATTAAATTTTATGAAGAGCAGATGATAAATGGTCCAAACCCTTTTAAACCCCCTGAAAAAACGAATATTATTATCCCCAATGCCCCAACATCCGGCGATGTCGAATTAAAAATATATGATGTTTTCGGAAATTTAGTTTTATTGGATTATCAGCGGGCTGAAATGGGAGAACAGTGGGAATATACCTGGGATGGGAAAAATGGGATGGATTTAGATGTGGCAGAGGGTGTTTATCTGGCCATTGCCAAATTTGTTAGCGGTGCAACATTTAGTACGAAAATAGGAGTGGTACGGCATTAAAATTTTTTATTTCAAAGTTTATCCAAGCATGTTAATATGAATGAAAATGGGGTAAGATTTATGCAAAAATCCTTTTACCATATAATTTTTTTTATCATCATCGCGAATCAATTCTTATTTGCGCAACTCCAGGAAGGTGGTCTCCCGGATGAATTTTTCAGATGGGGCATCGGTGGCCGGGCGCTGGGAATGGGACGAGCTTATACCGCTTTAGCAGATGATCCAACTGCAGCCTATTGGAACCCGGCGGGATTGGCGGATGATGCATTATATTTTCCGAAGCCTGGTTTTTTTAATCATTTAAATCTTTCAATCTTTTATTCCAATTTACTGGCGGATACTAAGTTTTGCGCTTTCGGGATAAGTTATCAAGCCTTTAAAAAACATACTTTCGGATTAAATTATCTTATTTTAAGTACTGGCGGCGTTCAGGGATGGTCCAGTAACAACACCTATATTCAACGTCTGGATGATTTTGACTTTAATAAGCACGCTTTACTATTATCTTGGGCCTACAGAATCGATAGCTGGCCAACTTTGGATGTTGGTATGACAACAAAATATATCTGGAATTGGAACAGCTATTCAGATCATCCGTCTGTTTCGGCTTATGGGGGGCTTGATCTGGGATTAAGGTATCGAACTAAATGGCAACCGTTATACTTTGGGATAAATTTTCAGAATTTTGACGATTTTATTCTGGGGAAAGTGCATAATCTTCCTGTCGGGGGGGATCGCTATCGGTGGGCAATCCGCTCCGGAATTGGCTATTTCAAATCATTAAGTAATTTTAAATTAATTGTAAGTCTTGATCATGAAACAATGGCATCGTATAAATTTGCCTGGAGCCATTTGCGTGGGGGGCTGGAAGTAAGAACTTATCAAGATTTGATTATTGCCAGATGTGGTTATAATCGGAATGAATTTAGTTTGGGTTTTGGATTTTCACTTAAAAAATTCGGGCGGCCATTATTGGTGGATTATGCCTGGGGCGATTTTAATTATGAAAATTTACCAAGTCTTTCCAGAGGTTCAGTGACTTGGAAAGGTTCAACTGCAACTGATGCGCAATATTTTCGAATGATGATAAAGTTAATTAATAATGAAGACCAAAGGATTTTATTCCTTCATAAGGTAAAAGAAGAATCTTATGATACGGTTTTAGTTAAATTTGCTAAAACAGAATTGGACTGTATCAAAATTAGTAAACACAATAAAGATAATCAGGATACATGGTATAAAAAATTGCATGAACATATTGCAGCAAATTATAAGACTAATACAATTTATAACATTTTAGTAAGTCAATTTCCAGTTACAGAACCGAGGATGCGTTGTTATTTTTCTGTTGGGTGGCATTTAAAACAACTTGACAAAAAAATTACAATAGCGGATTTAATTAATGATCATCAAAATACGAACAAAGAAGCACATGCCGATGATCAATTAAGTAGAGAATCGGCTTTTGCAAATCCTGAACTTGGAACGAATTTGCTTTTTTATTCAGGTGAATGCTTCCTTGAATCTGGCGATACAAAATCAGCAAAAATCGAATTTGGGAAAATTAGATTGTTTTATCCAGATATCTTTTCTTTCAAATTTAAAATTGAAACAGATGGATTACTTTCGAAAATTGAAAAAGAGGTATTAAAACCAGAAAGAAAAGATGATTCGAAGCTATCATTTCCCCAGGATTTTAATAAAGACGTTGGGAGTCAGTTATATATTCTTGATTCTGGTAATAAAAGAATACGAAAACTAAAACCAGAACACATTAACGATATCTCTAAGAGTGAAAAATGGAAGGATCCTCGATCACTCATTAGATTTCCGTCTGGAATTGATATAATTAAAGATGATATTTTTATTACCGATTTAAGGGTACCATTTTTACTTAAAGGTAATGCTTCAGATTTTACAATTGTTAAACTAAAAATGGAAAATATCTTAGATAGGCCTTTTGATATAATAACCTATGGAAAGGCGCCTGCTATTTACTTTTTAATTGTTGAATCAGGAAAAAATCGAATTATTAAATACAAGTTAGAGAATGGTAAATATCAGAAGGAAGAAGAAATTTCAGAGGGACTTTATTGTCCTACGAAAATAGCATACGATACATCCGAGAAAGTTTTATATGTTGCTGATTGGGGACATCAGCGGATTGTTAAATTTAAAGAAGAAGATGGAAAATTTAAATCTAGCAAATTGGAATTTAAAAAATTAGAGAAAAACCAGCCAGATGCTTTAGGGTTTCCTATTAAGTTAAAAATACTGGAGTCAAAAAATAATCAAAATAACGGAAAGAAAGAAAAATACCTGTATGTTCTTTACGCTGATTTATATGGTCAGAAGGAGACAAATATTGTTAAATATACTATCAAAAAAAATAGTCTAATCTTTTCGTCCTCTCTCGATAAATTATCACCATCTACAATTTCTTTTCATCCTGGTAAAATAGAAATTGATAGTAATCAAAACAAAAATAGAAAAGATGTTAAATATGTAAGTATTCAAAAATTTGTTATTTTAAAGGGTGGGCAATTAGGGGAGTTAGAAATTAAAGATTTGAAAGAATAATAAACGTTATTTTATCGAAGCATAAAATTTTACTGAATTGGCAAGTAAACATTTATAATGGCTCAGGTGAAAAAATGAGATTCATAATTCTAATTCTATTAATTTTTACTAAATTAACTTTTGGTCAATCCAATCAATTTACTTCTTTAATGGAACAGGGGAATACTGCCTTTGAAAATGCATTACTGGCTGCGGATAAAACTACAGTGAATAATAACTACCAACAGGCTTTAAATTCCTATCGGCAGGCATTAGGCTACTTGTCACCTGATAATCCGCGTCGCAAAGAAGCATTTGTTGGCATTGCTCAGGTCCATCTCTGGCAAAATTTTCAGGATAATGAACAAGTCGGTTTAGCGATTGACAATTTAAACGATGCTTTAGCTCTCGATAACAATTACTTGCCAGCACTGAAGCATCGGGCGATATGCTATTTTCACATCAATCTTGTTTTCGATGCGATTACCGGCTTAAAGCAGGTATTGAACAGACAATCTACGGATTTGCTTGTTAATGCAATATTGTATGATATTTATCTTAATCAAGGTAAATCTGAAGAAGTAAAAATCATAGATGGAAGAAAAAGTGCGATAACACAACATTTTAAAATACAATGGAATAAAGATTATACGTCTCAGGGGTATACAACAATAATAAAATCAATCAAGTTAGAAAGAAAACGTTGTGAACCATTTATTCCGGATATGAATCAGTATGTTAATGATGTTATTAATGGTGCTATTGAAGAATTTTTTCAATCTATTAGTGGAAGTTTAAACCTGAATACAATAACTTCAAGGCAGCAATTTTTAGAGGATCTCATTCAACAATGGGGTAAAGATCCTGAAATAATCAGGTTGATAGTTAGTTACCGTAATATCCAACAAACTACAAGAAATACGCAGGCATTGAGAAATATTCTCAACCAGATTGAAAATGCACCTTTAAGTAATAATTTTACAGTTTTGATTAACAGCTTACGACATGATTTAAATCAAATAATACTGGCGTCTAATCAACCTTTACCGGATCCAAATGAACAAATCATACAAAAGTTAAATTCATATATCGAACAGCATGATTATGAACATGTTTTATCTGACTTTGAATATTATTTAAAAAATGATAATGGCTTTAATAAATTTTGTTATAAAACGCCATTTTCATTCCCAGAACATGTGGGACTAAAGTACCAGATAGCACTGATAAAATTATATCTGAAGTATATGCCGGATTTAAGTCAACTCCCTAATAAATTAAAGGAAAAAATTGAAAATATCGAAAAGTTTAAGAATGACAGCTTGATACAAATAAAAAGATTTAAAATGGATACTCTTTTTATTCGCGGTCTTCTCCGTCTTCGTGCAGACTCTTTTAAAATTGAAAATAAAGATTTTACAAATGCTTTAGATTTGATTCTACAATTGAATCCATATTATGATGTCAGTTTTTATAATAAGAGTGACTTAGTTAAGGGAGGAATCTCTTTTGCGTTAAGTTGTTTGCGTCTTATTAAAGAAAAGCAAGATTCGCTTGACATTATCAAGGAACGTCAGGAGGCGAAACCACTATCCAAATTTGAGCAAGCAGTGCAAAAAAACTTAAAAGAATCTCTGGTGTTTTTAATTCATAAAGGATCACTTACAACTTTTCAAGCTCTTAAAAAATCAGATGACGAAAAATTAACAAAAAAGTTACAAAGTTTATTCGATGAATTTCAAAGCGTTTTAAATCCTTCTTATCAATATGAATTGATTGGAGTCGTAATTTTATTAATAGTAATTTTGTTAATTCAAGTATACAAACTCATTGTAACATTTATTTTCGGTTTTCAGGTTAGAAAAATTTCATTTAAGAAACTAATCGATGAGTGGAAAAAAGAACATGAGTTGAAAGATAAAATTGAAATCATAGAAAATTTAGAAGAGGGGGACGCTGGTGATCGTTTTGCCAATAAAAATAGATATATCTTTTACGACTCTTTAGTGTTTTGTTTAGAAGAAATTCAATCTCTGTTACAAGAGGATAAAAAATTAACTCTTAAAAATGAAGATCACACTCCTTCTTTGTCACAAGAGGATAAAAAATTAACTCTTAAAAATGAAGATCACACTCCTTCTCAGTCACAAGAGGATAAAAAATTAACTCTTAAAATTACAGATTACACCTCTTATTCCGTTTGTTGTACTATCCAAGATAGTAGTGCTTTAAAAAATCAAGATAATAAGACACGTATCATTAAAAAAACCATTTTATATTGTGGTTATAAGTTACAAACGGACAAAGAAAATTCTAA
>DYLM01000043.1:0-6975 GCA_020722095.1 Chloroherpeton thalassium | reverse complement strand
AAAAAACCATTTTATATTGTGGTTATAAGTTACAAACGGACAAAGAAAATTCTAATTATTCCATAATTATTCATTCGTATTCATTTTTAATAAATAGAGCCTTTTATCACTGGTTATTTCAAAAAAATAAGGAGTAAATTTATGCCTGAGCACAAGAAAAACCCATTTGAAGAAAAAATTAAAGCTGCTATAGACCATGAGGAGAAGTATGAATTTGATAGTGCAATAAAAATATATGAAGATATAAAAAATGAGTTGATGTTGAATGACGATAAGTTATTGCCTTTACATTATGATTTGAAGATTTGTATAAATAAATTAAAAAAAGAACATTACTATCCCTCAACAAATGATCTAAAAATCTATAAAGATAGTGTCGATGAATTATTCCTTAAAATAGATAAGACCGAAATCGATATTTACAAAAAAGGGCAGCCGGCTATTAATTTTTTAGAACTCAAATTAATGATACTCAGAACACTTGAGCGGCATTTATCTGAATTGGATTTAGAGCAACAATCATGGAATTTAACCATTAAAATATTAAATTTATCAAATGAAATTAGAAATCGAAAACTTGATAAAAAACCTTTGTATTGGAGGTTCTGGTTAAAAATAACAGACATCGGAGTTTCAAATATTTTTGGGAAATTTTTTGAATATGGTTTGAATATACGCAAAATTATTTCTTCCACAATTTTTATCTGGTTGGCTTTTGGAGTGTTATATTATGGTCTGGATAAGTTGGACCTGTCCTTAGGCAAAATTTGGCGTGTAGACCAGCAGCCAGCAGACTTTTGGCAATGCCTTTTCTTTAGTTTAGTGACTTTAACTTCGTTAGGTACCGAAGAGTTCTGGCCACTTGGTTGGCTTTTTAAGATATTATATTGTTTAGAGGCAATCATTGGATTTGTACTTTTAAGTTTGTTCATTTCTTATTTTGCCCGAAAAATAAAATAACAATTAATTTTTAATTAATATAGTTTTTTCACTCAAACAATGGAGGCCATTATGTCCACCGAAAACATCGTCTCAATCAAAATTAAACCCGAAGATTTACAAAAAGCCCAGGAAGCGGCTAAAACGTTAAGCAAAATACTTGAACCATATTTGATTGCGTTAAAACCGCTGGAGCGGCAGCAGTATCCGAAAATGAGTGATAAAACCGAGCCTTTTGTCAGGAATGCGCTGGAATATATGAAAACCGCGCCGCAATTTGCACCGCCGTATCTCAATGTCGAAGAGATGGAAATTGACCTGAACGCGGTTGTCCAGTTGTTACCAATTTTGCAGGTTTTGGATCAACTTTATCATAATCTGGATGATACAATTTTGCTTTCCGGCAGTGAGGCTTATTCCGCAGCGCGCGGTTATTATAACTCGGTTAAGCAGGCTGTTAAAATGAATATTCCCGGCGCGAAACCGATTTATGAGGCTTTGAAGAAACGTTTTGAGGGGCAGGGGAAAGTGAAAGGTGAAAAGGAATAATAGTCTTTTATGGTGAATTTGAAGTAATATGAATGATTCAGCGTAATGGGTGATACGTAATACGTAAAACGTGACTTTACTTAATTTCGGATTAAGGGAATTCATTTTAGAATTTAGCCAGTTCAATTTAGAATTAAAGTGACTCATTTTAAAATTGAATTACTTTATATTTAGAATGAAAATGCGGTGTTTTGAAATGAACGATTTCATTTTCAGTATGAACCAGTTCAATTCCTGACTGAATTAATTCATTCTCAAAATGAACTGATTCATTTTTGAACTGAACTAACAGGGTGCCCGGACGGGTCAGGGTACTTGAGAAGTGGCAGGGGGGACTTCCGAAGTGGGGTGGTTTATTCAGACCTTCGAGGTTTGTTCTTTTGAAATGCAGGTCATTAGTATCTGTCCGCAAACACATCAGGTACTGTCATGGCGAGGAACATTTCCTTCGACAAAAGCTCAGGACATGTTTTGTGACGAAGCCATCTCCGTTGTTTGACCTGGGGATTGTTTCGGCAAAAAACGCCTCGCAATGACAGGTTTTGGTATTTTCGGACAAACACTAATTAAATAATATTCGTAAATTCAGACCGATAAACCCCGAAGGTCTCGTTTTTATTACATAATAGAAAAAACGAATTAATCGATAAATAAAAAAAATGACTGGATAACAGGATTTACTGGATTGACAGGAATTATTTGGGGATTTCTATTGGTTCCATTAATAATAATTTGTTAAAATAAAAATCTAATCCCGTCAATCCTGAATATCCTGTTATCCTGTCAAAAATTATCGGTGCATTTTATGAAAGCCCCAAATAAGGCAATCAGGTTGATGATAGCGGGCGGGATCGGGTGTTACGAAGGTGAATAAGGTTTTTTATTAAATGGCTGATAGATCAAATAAGCTTAAACGACCATCGTAATCGGTTAAATCAAATTCAGCGAACCTTATTGACCTTTGTAACGAATCGTATACAACCCCGATATTGACCTTATTCGCTTATTTTGTAACAGTCGCCAATAAGAGTGTAGCAGCGGGATCAGGTGTCAGGTTTTAAATCAACTGACAACTAGATTAAACAAACTGGATTGACCCGAGTAATCGGTCAAATCAAATTCAGCGAACCTTAATTAGAAATTTGGGAACTTCAAAATCAGAGATAATGTTTAAAAATCAAGCGGATAATATCAATATTAAATGATATCGTTCAATATTGACTGTTATAACAAATTTTTAGATTTATTGTGTTTTATGATTCCGATTTGAATTTTTTGATTTTTGAGATGAAGGTTGTTCTTTCGATTGAAGTAGAGAGATCAATTTTTTACATTTTATCCAAAGGGGGTGATAAAGAATTATCAGTTAGTAGATCAAAGCCTTATTCACCTTCATAACACACGATACACTCACCAACATCAACCTTATTACCTTTTGGTGGCTTTCACGAAATAAGGGAATAAGGCGACCGGCTGCGCGGAAGATGATTTGTTATGAAGGTCAATAAGGTTTGCGGATTTGATCGGTTACGAATATTTTGAAATTACGTGGGTTTTAATAATTTTGATTCTAATCCTGTTACCTTTTATTTTTATAACAATAAGTACCCTGCGGGAGGTTTATTCCTGATTGACATTTTGCCGCAACCTTAAAAACCTTCCGCAGGGTGAAAAGATTTAAAGTCAAAAAGATGAGTGTCAAAATAATTCAAGATCGGTTTTAATCGTTTTGCCCAAAATGGTTTTGCCGTTATTTTAAACCAGTTATTTTGGGAACAAGACGATGAACTGGCCTGTTTTTTATTTCTTAACCCTGAACCGGGAATAATTGAACTTTGAACCTGAGTCGTAACTGTTTTATTATGTTTTATGATTCAGATTTAAATTTTTTGACTTTTAAGATGATGGCTGTTTTTTCGAATGAAGTCAATAAATGAATTTTGGTATCCACTCAATAATGGATGGTAACGATGTCATTTTTAGTTTACATGAAAAAAAATTTTAAAGCAGAATGATTTATAGCAGAATTTTCTGCTATAAATCATTCTGCCAATATTAAAGCTGGTTTAGAATGGCAAGTTTTATTCTTAAATTGCCATTGAATATTGAGCCGATACTGAATTTTTTACATTTTATCCAAAGGGGGTGATTAAAGAGTGTAATTTCAGCGAATTATTAGTATATTGCCGGGAGGTCAGTTATGAAATTTATGCGACTATTTCAGATTTGGGGAATATTTTTGGTATTATTTTATTTTAATAGCGCCAGAAGTCAGCAGAATTTGATGACAACATCAACTAAAAACCTGCGTACCACCCAACAAATCGAAAATCTCCGATTTAGTTCTCGACCTGAAAAAATATCATCATTTGCTTTTTCTCAATTACCTTTCGATACTGTGACATTTAAAAGAAAATCCGGAAATTCAAGTACATTAAAAGAAACGTTTAACTCCTCAAAACGACCTGTTTCTGTGGTGACCGAGGATTTTGATGGTGAACAAATACCAAAAAAGTTTTGGGAAGTTTTTGATCAAAATGGAATGGGTTCCAGTGACTGTTATTGGGGCATTTGTAACAACGTAAAAGGTGACAATAAGACAAAAAGTATTTGGTGTGCAGCCACTCAGGAAAATTATTCTTCTGAAAACGAGCGATATCCGCAAAATTTTGAAGCCTGGATGGTTTATGGACCGATTGATCTCAGCCAGGTAAATTGGGCCTTACTCAAATTTTCAATGTGGCTGGATAGTCAATCAGAGCATGATTATTTCAAGTTTGGATTTTCTTATAATAATGAAATATTTAAAGGATTTACATTAAGTGGTAATTATCCGCGCTGGCAAGAAATAGTATTGAATTTAAATGATAGCAACCTGTTGATTGAAAATAAATCTGTTATTGGACAGTCAAAAGTATGGTTCGCCTGGGTGTTTGAAAGTGATGAGAAGCAAGATGATAGTATTAATGAAGGAGCCTTTTTAGATAATATTGAAATACAGGCCGCTCAATTGGAAACTTTTGATATACAAAAAAGTTTCTCAGCTTTTGCTGGTAATCCGACAGGTATCACCTGGGATAGTTCTCACGTGTGGTTAGCTGATGCCGGATCTTTTTATATTTATCGATTTGATGATATGGGAGCGCCTGACGTGATAATTCCTTCACCAGGAACCGAACCAACTGGTCTGGCCTGGGATGGCACCTCTCTCTGGAACGCTGATTTGTCTACAAAAATGATTCATAAACTGAATTTAGCGGGTAATGAGGTGTCCAAAATTCAAGCACCAGGTGATCATCCTTTTGGCCTGGCCTGGCAGAAGAATGATATTCTCTGGCATACGGACACAAAGTCAGATTCCATTTACAAGCGTTATGATGGAACCTGGAAACCTGCATTCATGAGTCCGGGAGGTACGCATTCCATACCAACAGGAATAGTATGGGATGGAAACAATCTCTGGTCAGCCGAAGAAGCAACTGGCATTATCTATCAGATGGATGAGAATGGGTATCCCTACCATTATTACCTGGCTCCGGCACCTTATCCACGTGATTTAGCGTTTGATGGTGAATATGTATGGTGTGTGACGAATGATTCAGTATTTCAACTAGCGCCCAAAATATCCCCACTATTGTCGGTTAAAATAGAAAATATCCATACTCATCATTGCCCTACTGATAAACTTTCTAATTCACTTTGGATTAAAGTTGAAAATCATGGGAGAAATCAACTGGATTTAGAAAAAAGCAATTTTAAATTAACTGAAAATTCTATTCTTAAAGAGGAATTTCAGTTTCACGCGCCAAAAGGTGCACATTATTATGCTTTAGTGCTAGATCGTAGTTGTAGTATGCAAGATGATGAAGATAGATTGACATCTATGATAAATGCTACCAAAGCGTTTATAGATTCGATTAAAGTAGATGACCATGCTGCAATTGTCCAGTTTGCGTATGGCTCAAAAAGGCTGCAAAATAATTTTATAAACAATAAAAAAGATTTAAAGGACGCGATCGATGGGATTGTAGTGGAAGATCCGACAAAGCAATCGACATATTTATATGATGGTATTCAGCTCGCTCTGGATTCATTGATTACAACGCTTTCTCCTGACCAATCTAAAGCCATTATTGTGATTACAGATGGGAAAGATTCTCCTTTCATATCTGGATATTCTGATATTTTATCCCCGGTGGAAAGGACTGAACTTCCGACTCCACAAAAAATAATTCGGACAGCAAATAATTTAGAAGTACCTATTTTTATATGTGGATTAGGTAAATCTATCGATAAAAAAGTGCTTGATTTTATAGCTAAAAATACTGGTGGATTTTTCTTACAAGATCTACCTATATTTTTTGATTCAGTAAAAAACAAGTACCAGAATTTTTATCAAATACTTTATAAAACTGAATCTGTATCTGATAAAGATATTCGAAATCTATTTATTCAAATCGAGGAAAAACAACATAATCTTTTCGGTACTGATACTATACAATATAAAGTGCCAGCGGTGAAATTTAGGATTCCTGATGATCTATCTGCTCCCAATTCAGGAAAGTTCGAACTTCCTGTTTATATTGAAGATATTGGAGAAACACCTATTTATGGTCTGCAGATGAATATAAGTTATCTGCCGAAAGTATTTAAATTTGAATCAGCAGAGACGAGTGAAGAATTAACCAGTACCTGGGTGTTGCGTTATCATGCACGGGATTCGGAAAGCGTGGATATTTCTCTTGCTGGAATTGAATCGATTTTAAAACCAGGAAAATTATTAAAATTATGGTTTACAATATCGGGTCAGGCAAAAGATACTTCATATCTTAAATTTAATTTCATTCGTTTAAATGAAAGTGAAACCAATGTAAGAAAATGGGATGGTTTTTTTAGAGTTAGCAAAGGTTATATCGTCTCTGGAAATATATCATATTATTTTAATTTATTGCCCATCGATTCGGTAAGAGTCACCTCGACAGTTGACGATAATATCATAAACTTGACTAAATCGGGTTCAGATGGTTTATATGTTTCTAAGTATTTACCCTGGGCTAGTATAAAACTTAAAGCCGAATATACTAAAGAAGATAGAATGGCAATTAGTCCTCTGGATGCATCGCTTCTCTATCAATATATTAACAATAAATTTAATTTTTCACCACTACAAATGATTGCAGGCGATGTTAACAAAGATTGCAAGTTAACAATAGATGATGTTCTGCTAATATTGGATTATTGCAACAACAAACCTCTTTCTAATCCCGTCGTAATAGGAAATTTGACGTTCATTCCCTCTGATTATATGATAGATAGCACTAATTGGACTGCGGTGCCGGATTGTTATTCCTATAGGCCATTATCAGAAAATAAAAAAAATCAGAATTTTAAGGGCATCGTCTACGGCGATGTAACAGGTAACTGGAAGCCCTCCGCAACTCAATTGGATAAAGCAGCAGATTCATCTCCACTTTTAAGCTATTTCAA
>DYLM01000145.1 GCA_020722095.1 Chloroherpeton thalassium | reverse complement strand
ATACTTCAAAATTAGGATGTAATCCTACTTCAAAAAGATGGGAAAATTTAAATAATTTTCTAATTTCCGGACTATCGTGCGTAATAAACCATGTAGCTTTGACATTATTTGCAATAAGGATATTTGCTACTTCTGCGATGCACCAATCGGGTGCCCAATCTACATCAAAGGTTATTGCATAATCGTTCATTTTTTTCTATTTAATCTTTCCCTCAGGGATTTTTTGCCCATTTAATCTCTCAATCTTTTTTTCTAATTCCTCAACCATTCTTTCCAATCCCTCAACCCTTCTTTCCAAATCTTTCAATTTTCCAATCGGGCTACCACCTACAGTTGAATTGGTTGAAACATCCTTATTAACAACAGACATTGGAAGAACGGTTACACAATCTCCGATTGTTACACCGGGATAAATCACAGAGGGTCCCCCAATAAAACAATTTTTCCCAATCTTTGTCGGCTTTCTTATGATTTTATCTTTGGATATATTTGTTTCACCACTAATCGCTTGATATCTGCTTGTATGGGTCCAAATAAGAGCATATGTTCCAATCTGGGTGTTATCTCCAATTTCAAGTCCGCCAGATGCATCTAAAATTGCACCTTCACCAATCCATACATTTTTTCCGCATTTCAAATTTTCTGGCGAAATAATCTTAGCATTCTCCCGAATTCTGCATCCTTCTGGCAACCCCAATAACTTTGCTCGTTCCCTGTCTGTCAAGACATTACTAATATGATAGGTCAATATTTGATTTCTTAACTTTTGATCGGTATTTTTATCTATAATCATTTTACTAACGCTTATATTTATATTGCTTTGCTTTTTTAACTCTTTATTTTTCGGTTTTTAAATTCAAATTTATTTTTTCTTTATACCATTCAACTGTCTTTTTCAAACCCTCTTCAATACTCATTGCAGGTTTAAAATCAACCAATTTTTTTGCTAAAGAAATATCCCCTCTATGTCTTCTAACATCGGCGTTTCTTGGTTTTTCAAATTTAATTTTACCATTATAATTCATCTCCTTTGCAATCGTTTCCACTATTTTCAGAATAGTTATTTCTTTCCCACTAGCGATATTAATTACTTTTCCCCTTGTATTTTTGTTATCATAAATTTTAATAAATCCTTCTACCGTATCTTCAACATAAATATAATCTCTTGTCTGCAATCCATCCCCCTGGATGATAGGTGCTTTATTTGATAATATTCTTTTTATTGTTATTGGAATAACTCCTGCATAACTTCCCTCATTTTGTCGTGGGCCATAATTATTAAATGGACGAACAATTGATGCATCAATTCCAAAAGTTTTTTCATATGATTCTACCAACAAATCAGATGCTGCTTTACTTGCAGCATAAGGTGTGGTTGGTTTTAAGGGATGATTTTCGTCCATAGGAATTTTTATGGCTGTGCCATATGCTTCAGATGAAGAGCAGTGAATAAGGGTATCATAATATCCTTTTCTTAATAATTCTAGAACTGTTAGAGTAATATTTATATTATCTTCGCAGGTTGTTTTTGGAAGCTCGTGCGAAGCCAATAAAGGTATTACAGCTAGATTGAATACTATTTCCACATTTTCTATTTCAAAGATATTCGCCATTTTTTCATAATGAGAAGCATCTTGATAATATAATTTAATTTTATCAAAATTTTTCATAGCATTTTCTATATTTCTATGTTTTCCAAGAAAAAAATTATCAACTATAATAATTTTTTCTGGCTCTTCTTTGATTAATCTATCTACTAAGTGACTTCCAATAAAACCTGCCCCACCAGTTACGAGAACTGATTTGTTTTTTATACTCATTTTGTTTTCTCAATTATTTTTTAAGATGTGATATTATATCATCAATATTTTCTTCCTTTAAAGTATAATACATAGGTAATGCTAATGCCCTATTAAATATTTCCAACGAATTGGGACATATATCTTTTGAATTATAAACTGGTTGAATGTGTGATGCATAAGTTCCAATTTGAGTTTGAATGCCATTATCAATTAGATTTTTAATTAATTTATTTCTATTAATTTTTTTACCAATGAGTGCAACATAACTCTGATAAACATGAAATACTTTTTTATCAACAAAAGGCGGCTCAATAAAATCAACTTCATGGAGTTTTTCGTCCCAGTATTTTGCAAGTTTTCTTTTTCTTTCAATGATTTTATCAAGTTTTCTTAATTGTGCAACTCCAACAGCAGCAGCAATATCACTCATCTTATAATTATATCCTAATTTAACAAATTTTGGAATAACTATTTTTTTAGATTTTTCTCGGTCCCATGCAGAAACCATACCAAATGTTGAAAGATTTCTTATTTCATTTGCTAATTCTTCATTATTTGTAACAACCATTCCACCTTCTCCGGTAGTTATGCCTTTTCTTGCGTGAAAAGAAAAACATCCTATATCACCCATTGTCCCAGCATACTTATGTTTGTACTTTGCACCAGCTGCACAGGCAGCATCTTCTATAACTTTTAAGTTGTGCTTTTCTGCAATTTCCAAGATTGAATCCATATCTGCTGGCTGACCAAATGTATGAACAGGAATAATTGCCTTTGTCCTTTTTGTTATTTTATCTTCAATTAAATTTGTATCTATGTTGTAGGTTTTAGGATTTATATCTATAAAAACCGGTTTTGCCCCACAGTATAACACTGAATGTCCAGTTGCAGGAAAAGTATAATCTGCAACCAAAACTTCATCACCTTTTTTAATCCCTAAAGTCAGTAAAGATAAATGCAATGCTGCGGTGC
>DYLM01000042.1 GCA_020722095.1 Chloroherpeton thalassium | reverse complement strand
CCATAACATTAAATATCTTTATTTCTTGCTTTTATCATCTTTTAGCACTTTGCTAAGTGAAAAGATTGTTAAGGAAATGATTAATCCCCAAGCAATTGTAATGAAAATCCAACCATTTATTGACATTTATTCCTCCATAATTTTTTGTGCTTGACGAACTTTATTTCGTTTCCAAGCAAAGTGAATTAATACAGATAAAATTACCATCAATCCAATCATTAATCCGCGTGAGAGCCAACGATATGGAACTTGTTCGGGATTAATTCCATCCATTAGCAATATTGGAATAGCATCTTGAATTGTCCATACAATCAATATTACCAATAAATAAGCAGGAGTGATGTATTTAATAATAAAATAATATACTTTTGGGATTTTAATCAAAGCACCTTTGTTTAATTCCTGCCAGCCTTTATCCATTCCAAATATCCAAGCAAATACTATTACTTCAATTAATGCAATGATTACTAACATAAATGTTCCGCTCCAATAATCCATCTCGTCTAAGAAGCCAAATTGGAAGAAGAACACAACTAAATTCACTGCTGCAAAGGTTCCGAGCCCAACAATCGTTGCGGCTTTTTTCTTTGTGACATTAAATTGCTCCTCGATGAATGAAATTAAAGGTTGTGCCATTGCCACCGAAGAAGTAATGCCTGCAATGAAGAGCAATAAGAACCATAAAAAGCCTAAGAACTGCCCGAATGGAAGATGTTGAAAGATAAGTGGCAATGATACAAAGCCAAGATTGAACGAGCCACCAGCGGCAATCTCTTGCGTTTGGGTTAATCCAAAGAATGCAACAGCAATTGGAATGGCAATCGAACCACCAAGAATCACTTCAGCAAATTCATTTAATGAGGAAGTGGCAACGCTACCAAGTGCAATATCGTCTTTCTCTTTTAAATAACTTGCATACGCCGAGAGAGTGCCCATACCAACGCTTAGAGTGAAAAAGATTTGCCCTGCTGCCGCAAGCCACACTTTTGCATTCCCTAATTGTGAAAAATCAGGCTCCCAAATGTATTTAAAACCTGCCATTACATTCCAATCGGGATGATTTACGGGGTCGGGAGTTCCAATGAAGAACACAGCAATCATTATGATAAATGCAAAAATAAATAATGCAGGCATTGCAATCAAAGCCAATTTTTCAATACCTTTGTTAATTCCACGATAAAGGAAATAGAAATTCAATCCAAATGTAACCAATAAAAAACCATAAGCAGTCCAAATAGAACTAAAATAACTTGTATTCAAACCTTGATAACTTGTTAAGAAATTCTGCATTTCTCCAAAAGACTCAAGCCCAAAATAGGATTGTGTAATTGAGAAAAAGCTATATCCCAAGCTCCAAGATTCGATATAAGTATAGTAAATTAATATTGCAAGCGATGAAAAAAGCCCAAGCATACCAAAATACTTAGCTACTTTGTTTTTCCACATTACATCAAACATTCCAGGCAAACTGCCGTGATTATATTTGCCTCCGTATCGACCAATTGCCCATTCCACCATTATTAAAGGAATGCCAAGTAAAATAAATGCAATAAAGTATGGAATCATAAACGATCCGCCACCATTCGTTGCAGCTTGCACAGGAAAACGTAAGAAATTACCTAATCCAACTGCATTTCCTGCCATTGCGAGCACTAAACCTAACTTTGTGCCCCATTGTTCTCGTTTTTTAGTCATAAATTAATCAAATCTTAATTATAAATACATAAAATAAAAAATACAAATTAAAGATTTTTTTCAATAAATAAATGAATATGATTCATTTTTTTGTAATTTAGTGAAAATAAATTTTTCTTAACAAAAAAAGAGTTCTTATGAGGAGTTTTTTATTAACTTCTTTGGTAATTTTGATGAGTGTAAATATGGCTTTCTCGTCAGGTTTCCAAATTAACGACCATTCTGCCCGTTCTGTTGGAATGGGTTTCTCGACCGTTGCTACTTCAAAAGATGCATCGGCTATTTTCTACAATCCTGCAAATATTACATTCCAAGAAGGAATGCTGAACTTTTCTGCAGGTGCAAGTTACATTATGCCAGGAAGTAAGTTCACTGGTCTAACAACTATGAACCAAAATGAAACTACTTCCTTAGAAACTTGGAATTTCATTATTCCACACTTCTATGCAAACTGGAAAACTCCAGTCACTAATCTTCATCTCGGTTTGGGCGTGTTTGCTCCATTCGGTCTTGGCACTCAATGGCCCGAAGATTGGTATGGACGTCATTCTGCAAAGAAAACTTATCTTGAAGCTTTGGAGATTAATCCTGTTTTAGCTTATCAATTTAAAGTTGCTAATATGCCTGTGTCGGTTGCTGCTGGCTTTGGATATGTTATGGGTAAAGTGGAATTAGAAAAGAATTTGACTACTTTCTCTCCTGAACCTATGCTTAACCTTAAAGGTGATGGTACTGCTACTACTTACAACTTTGGTCTTACCATCAAGCCAACTCACGATTTGTCTATTGGTGCTTCTTACCGCCATAACATTGATATGAACTTTGAAGGCGATACAAAGTATGAAAATACTGCTGGGCTGGAAGCTCTATTTGTTGAAGGTCCCGGCTCGGCTAATATCAATTTCCCTAATGACCTTAGAGTTGGCATTTCATACAATGTTACTCCAAATTTCCTAATCGAAGCTGGCATTAACTATATTGGATGGTCATCTTACGATACACTTGCTATTACTTTTGACAAAGGTCCTGGCAATCCAACTGCTCCTTATACTTCTTATCAACCACGTTTGTACAAAGATGTGATTGCTTACCGTCTTGGTGCTGAATATCGTATTGGTGACATTTGCGTTCGTGGAGGTTTCTATTACGACCCAATTCCTGTTGATCCTGTAAATGTTGAACCTGTTCTTCCCGAATCTGATAGATTAGGTTTTTCTACTGGTTTTGGCTTAGAACTTGCCAAAGATTTGAAGTTTGACCTTGGTTATCTCTTCATTTATGGCACTCAAACTGACGTTGTGGGCAATGAAAACGGCTTTGATGGCTATTATAATAGCTGGGCTAATGTTGTTAGTTTAACTTTATCATATCAATTGAAATAAGGAGAAAATACAATGAGATATTCAAAAAATATTATGAAAAAAATATCTAAATTATTTATTCTGGGTTTGATTTTTATTGCTTTCGCTTGCGAACCTAATATTGAAAATCCCCAAGGTACTGGTAATCTTGGCACTCTTGTTCCAGAAGGTACTCAACTTGTTTATGTTGCTATCGGAAATTCGCTTACAGCTGGATACCAAGACGGCGCAGTTTATGGTTCCGCTCAAGAATTTAGCTTCCCTAATCTTTTAGCAAAGCAATTAGGCATTTCAGATTTTGTTCAGCCCGCTGTTCCCGAAGATGGCATTGGCACACGTATGACTTTTGGTGGATTTACTGCCACTGGTTCTCCAATAATTAATCGTGCTGCTCTTACAATTTCCACTCCGACTAATGCAAACTATGCAAAACCTTACAATAATCTTGGTATTCCTGGATCTATTGCTTATGATTTGATTGATGAGAGTGATTTTGCTACTCGTAGTCAAACTCGTTCCAATCCTTTTTATTATGCATTCCTCAGAAATAATGCTTTGGGTGCCTCGATGATTAAACAGGCAATTGCATTGCAACCTAATTTCGTTACAATGTGGATTGGTAACAATGACGTGCTTGGTTATGCTACCTCCGGTGGCACAATTTCCACTACTGGAATGCCTGATAATCCTGTTCCAACTCCTGTGGCTACTATTTCTCAAATTCTCGGCGGTGGAATGCAAGCTATGATTGAGAATCTTCCTAATGTCAAAATATTACTTATGACTATTCCTAATGTTATGGGCACTCCTTTCTTCAATGTTGTTCCTTGGAACGCTTTAGTGCTTACTGAACAAGCAAAAGTTGATGCTCTAAATGCTGCTTATGGTGCTTTAGGTTATTCATTTAAAATTGGACAAAATGGATTTGTTGCTGAAAGTCCAACGGGCACAATGAAAATGAAACAACTTACTGCTGACGATAAAATTGTTCTCACTATTCCTCAAGATAGTCTTAAAGCAGGTTGGGGAACTTTAAAACCTATTCCAAATAGATATGTTTTAGATACTGATGAACAAAAATTAGTTGCCGAAGCTGTTGCTGGATATAATCAAGCAATTAATACTATCGCTGGAATGTATCCTAATAATATTACAGTAGTAGATATGAATGCACTATTTGCTAATTTAATGAGTAATGGTTATGATATTCCTGGTTCATCACACTTTACTCCTGCATATTTTTCTGGTGAATTCTTTAGTTTAGATGGTATTCATCCTAATTCAAAGGGTTATGGAGTGATTGCTAATGAAATTATCAAAGTTATCAATGCTAAATTTGGTGCAAATATTCCTTTTGTATTCGTACAAAACCTTCCAGCAATTATAGTATATAAATAGATGTAAATTATATTCAGTTCAATAATATATTGTTCAAGGCTGTCTTTTCCAAGGCAGCCTTTTTTTTATTTATCATATAATAATTTAATAATATCTATTGACAATATACAATTAACTTTATGTATTAACTTAAAAGCACTTGTATAGATTAATAATTCACGTGGATATATATTAATTACTAATAAAATATTCCTTCAACCACGTGTTTTTATTCTTTGACTAATTGTTTTTATTCTTCAACCACGTGAAATAATTATAATAATAACAAATATGATAAAAGAAATTACAACTTTATCAAAGTATTATTTTATCCAATCCTCGCCAAGTGTGAACTTCAAACTTGTACTAAATTTACTATATAAATGATTTTCGGTATCCCACTGAGGTCCCATTGCAATATCTATTACAACAAATTTATATGATAGTTCCAAACCAAGCGATGCACCAATACCATAAATTACATAGTTCTTGTTTTTGAAAAATTTATCATTTGGACCAATAACTGCCACTGACAATGAAGTCATCCACCTTGTTTTAAGACCATTTTTATTAAATAAGTATATCGGTTTGCTATACTTCCCGATATCACCTTCAAAAATGTATTTGTAGGGGGCATCATCAACTAATGGAAAATACAAGTTGGTTGCTACAAAAATATTGGAAGTATCTACAGATTTTATGCTAAAACCAACAAAGTTAAAGTCAGTCTGCTTATCACTCAAAATCAAATAAGAAGATCATAAGCTAAACCTATCTGTAATAACATCTCTTTTAATTTCTTGCGAGAAAGTTAACGAATTGACCGTAATCACAAACATTACAATCGCAATCATCATTTTTTTCATAGTTTTCTCCTTTTTCAAAACATATTTTTTATAATATTGTTTCATCACACATTTTTTGCACGTTTATTGCTTTTGCGTTCTTTCTTTTTGCTAAATTACAAAAAAATACTTATCGTTGTTCTATATAAACACACTTTTATGAGAAATATTACAAAATGTGCAAAAATATAATTTTAATTTTCTTTGTCTTGGTAAAAATCCATTATTTTCTGTGCATCTTTTTCGGATATAACTTTCATTAATTCTTCTATAGTTTTTTCTTTAATTGCTTTAACCGAACCGAATTGTTGAATTAGATTTTCTGCTTTCTTCTTGCCAATTCCTTCGATTTGTGTTAATTCTGTTTGGAAAGTACGCTTATCTCTTAATTTTCTGTGATATGTAATGGCAAATCTATGGGCTTCGTCTCTAATTTGTTGCAATAATCTTAAACTCAACGATGATTTTGGCAGTAATATTGCTTCGGACTCTCCCGGAAAAAAAACTTCCTCTAATCTTTTTGCCAATCCAATAATATTTACTTTGTTTAGTATTCCTAATTCTTCCAATACTTCCACAGCAGCACTTAATTGTCCTTTTCCGCCATCAATTATTATCAAATCTGGTAGAGTTTTCTTCTCGTTTAATAATCTTGAATATCTACGGGAAACTACTTCTTTCATTGTTGCAAAATCGTCATTACGTAGCACATCTTCATTTTTAAATTTACGATATTCTGATTTCTTTGGTTTGCCCGCTTCAAACACAACCATCGAAGAAACCAAATCAGTGCCTTGCAAATGTGAATTATCAAAACATTCCATCTTCATTGGCGAACGATTAAGACGCAAATCTCTCTGAAGTGACTGGATTGGCTTTGGAATAACTTTGTCGCGGGCATCTAAAGAAGCCAAATAATCCTTTAGAATATGCTGTGCATTTTCATTCACCATTTCAATAAGTTTATATTTTTCACCCGCTTTTGGAATTTGAATTGATATATTTTGATGATATTTTTTACTTAACCAATCAGTAATATACTCCAAATCCTCCGGCTCGGTAGGCAATAATATTTCCTTTGGTAAGAAATCTGCTTCCAAATACCAATTTTCCAGAGTCTTCTGTGTTATTTCTTCGTCAGATGATGCTAAACTACTTTTAGCAAAAAAATGCTTCTTGCCCATTATCTTACCCTCTCGAACAAGAAAAACAACCGAACAAACATAATCTTCAATTCGTGCAAAACCAAAAACATCTCTATCCTTAAAATCATTAGCAACAATCTTCTGTTTCGTATTAAAATCTTTCAGTTTAATTAATCTATCACGCATTTTGGCAGCTTGTTCAAATTTTTCTTGTTCAGATAATTCTGTCATCAGATTTTCGAGGATTGTTTCGAGTTGTTTTGTTTTTCCTTGCAATACCTGAATTGCTTTTTTTATATTATCTTGATATGTTTCGTAAGATACGTAATTTACACAAGGGGCTTCACATTTGTGAATATGATAATCCAAGCATACTTTAAATTTATTTTCAGTTACATTTTGTTGCGTTAATTTCAAATTACAAGAGCGAATATGGAACAAGTTCCTCACTAATCGAATTAACATTTTCATTGAATGTACATCAGGGTATGGTCCAAAATACTTTGCCCCATCTTTGACAACTTTACGAGTGGAGTAAATTTTAGGATAATCTTCATTTGTTACTTTAATATATGGATATGTTTTGTCGTCTTTGAGCATTATATTATACTTTGGACGATACTTTTTTATTAAATTATCTTCCAAGATAAATGCTTCTTCTTCGGTATTGACAATTATATATTCGAAATCTGTGATATGTTGAACAAGTGCTTTGGTTTTAGCATCAACTATTCGACCTTCTTGGAAATAAGAACGAACGCGGTTTCGTAAATTTTTTGCTTTTCCCACATAAATTATTACGCCAGATGAATTTTTATGTAAATACACACCCGGACTTGTAGGCAATTCGGAAATCTTTTTTTTAATATCTTCCGATATTGAATTTAACTCTATTTGCTCCGATGTCAAACTTTGTTTGATAGAATTAGGAATTTCCATACTTGAAACACATTGTAAATAAAGTTCCATTTTCAGAACTTGAAACATCAAAAGTGTCGCTTAATGATCTCATTATGAATATTCCGCGTCCGCTATCTTTAAGTAGATTTTCGGTGGCAGTACAATCATCAACTTCTGCAGGGTTAAAGCCCTCTCCTTCGTCTTTTATCTTAAATAACACTTGAGTTGAACTTGAAAATATCTCGAATGTGATAAATTTTTCAATATTATTTTTGTTCCCGTGAGTAATTGCGTTATTTACTGCTTCAGTGACAGATATTAAGATGTTATAGAATATTTCTTGCGGAATTTCATATTTTTTACGTAGATTTTCAATCAACTTTTCAACTCGGTCTAATGAGTGTTGTTTGCTTTCCAATTTGTATATTTTATGTGTGTCGTATTTAGCCATATCAAAAATTTATATAAACTTTAACAAGTAAATTTGGAATTTCTAATTTATTCGAAAAATTAACTCTTTGAAACTCATACCAGCCATTCATTTCCACTCGCCAATCCTTGTAATGATAATCCAATTCTATTTCGGGCGAAATACTGTAGATTTTATGGTCTATTATTTCTTCTGATAGTCTATCCTGTTGATAATCAAATAAATTTATACCAATTCCAATATTACAATAATTGTATTTACGAATAAGTAAACTTTTTATGAAAAATTGGTGTATACTTATTTGTGGTATCTCACTAAATTCGTGCCAAAATAGTATTCCTCGCTCACTAATTTGATATTTTACTTGATTTTTCAATAAAGTTTTGTCATTTAAATTAATTAAAATTGAGTCTGCATAACCAATATTTCTCAAACTAATGCTTTTGGTGTAAGATGAAGTATTATCGAAATCGTAAATTGTATAATTTGACAGGACTTCAAATTGAGGATTTAGTTCCAAAAATCTATTTCTATATTGAATTTTAGGAGAAAACCGATAAATTCTATTCCAATTATTCAATCCGCTTCGCTCTGCAAATAAAAAAACCAAGTGATTGTTAATATTTTCAAATGTTAATGAAAGGTGCAAGTACTTGGAAAACCTATGATTTATGTTTGCTTGCAAAAAACTACGAAATTCGTCTCGGTCGTCATAATTTAACTTTGATGGAGTGTCGTATTGAATTAAATTTACCGAATAATTTGTTTGAATATTCGTGTTTTTGCTCAACAAGATATTTGCCGAATTGTATAAAGATATTTTGCTGTATTGAAAGTCTTTTTGGCTCTCAAAATTTTTCAACTTTATTAAATCACCTGAAAATTCATTATTCGATTGCGTAAGTATATTATTTTCATTGCGGTTAACAAATCCCATAGAAAATAAATTTGAGATATATTTATAATTAGAAAAAATTGATATTTGCGATGATAGTTCAAATTGTTCAATATTACGAGTTAAGTAGGAATAATCAATTGAAGCAACTTGCTGATTATATTGACGTTTTATATTATCCGAAATGACTTGGAAATTCAAACTTACCGAATTGTGCTGTGTTATTTCATATTCCAAAGATAAATCATTAAAAAAGTTGCTTTGATTGCGAATTTCATAAGGAATAGTATTATTCAAAATGTTAGGATACAACAAATTGTTCTGCAAATATCGGTAATTAGTAAATAGAGAAATATTTGCTATATCAGCAAAATCGCCAGAAATATCTAATTTACCATTTACTTCTTTTTCTAACCTATTTAAATTAAGCAGAAGCCAATCACCCGAAAAATCAAAATTTGCTTGAATATTACTCAAGTTAATTTGATTTAAATTGATTTTTGTCTTATAAAGTGTCCCGGTTGAATTTATCCCAAGAATTGAATTTTCTTCGGCACCTACCAAAAATTGAGCTTGCGAATTTGACCAGAAATAATAATTAAGCCCAAGCAAACCATTCAAACGGGATAATTGATTTATGCCGATATTTCTTGAATTAGATGAAATCAAATAATTTTGTTGAAATTGCACATTAAGATTTTGGAATAATTCCTTTTGATAATCAAAAAGAAATAATTCATCGTCTTGCGTGTTAATTTCGTTGATATTTAAGTAGCTGCCAGAATAAATATTGGTTAAAGAAAATTTACCCCAATTATTTTGGAGCATTACATTTACATTATTATTAAATGTTATTAAATTGACATATTTATTAAAATCAGAAGAATACGAATTTGTGTCCAAAATGTTAGTTTTTTCATATATTGTAGTGTCGGTTGGGACGATATTGCCATCATTTACATCAGCAGCTGTTGATTTTAAGTTGTTTGAAATTAGCATTAAAAAGATTATTACTATCCCTTTTAAATGATGATTTACAATGAGAATATTTTTGCTAAGTTCAATCATTATAGCATTTTATCTAAATTTTAGTGCTTTGATAATGTTAATTCGAGAAGCAATAATTGCTGGAATTATTGTTGCCAATAATGATAAAATCAAAGTGATACTTATCACTAAAATATAGTGAAATGGAATTATTTTTATAGGCAATACATCTAAAAAGTAAATATCTCCATTCAATTTAATAAAGTGATATTGCAGCTGTAAATAGCTGAAAATAAAAGCAATTGATCCACCGATAAGAACACCTTTAATAGCAATATTCAAACCTTGCATCAAAAACAACTGAACAATTTGATTTTTGGTAAAACCGAGAGAGCGAAGAACGCCAATATGTGGCAGTTTTTCTAAAACCATAATCAATAGTGTTGTGATTATATTGAATGATGCAATTATCATAATTATTCCAAGTACAATCGGAATTGGCTGCTTCTGCATTTCAATCCAAGTAAAAATATATTGATGAGAATCAAATACTGTGATTGCAAAAAATGGATAACCCAAATATTGTTCCAAATCTGCACCAACTGATTTTGCTTTTGTGACATCATCAAGCATTATTTCGAAATTTGTAATCTCGTTTCTTTCGATTGAATTTATAGCCTGTGCCTCTTGGAAATCAATATACACAAGCACATCATCGTATTGAGCCATCGTAGATTCATAGATTCCTGCAACAACAAATTTTGCTACTTTATAATCAAGTTTTTCAATATCATCGGATTTAATTAAGAACATTTGAATTTTGTCGCCAACTTTTGCTTTTAACTTATCGGCAAGCCTTTTGCCAATTAAAATATCTCCTTTTTTCTCTAACGAATCCTTCCCTACTATGATATTTGGTTTTACTTTATCTATGATATATTCCGAATTCACACCTCTAATCATAATGCCTTCAGCATTATTTTTATGCCGAACAAGAGCTTCTGATTGTATTGTTGGATATACTTTTTTTATATCATCTCTTAAATTTAAAATGCGTTCCGAAATTTCTTCATAATTTTTTATATTTTTATGATTGAAATTTTGCAAAATTAAATGAGAGGAAAATTTAATAGCATTTTTCCGCAAAGTTCTATCATAGCCTTCTAATACCGCTAATGAAATCAATAATGCCAGAACTCCCACTACTACGCTCGAAATTGCAAAATACTTTGCAAAATTGATAAATCTTCGTTTCTTTGTGCTCCAAAATCTATTGGAAATAAAGTTAATATTCATTTTTTTATAATTAAAAATAATTAGGACGAATTAAATAATCTATTGGGTCTGTCAAGTTAGCTTCTGCAAACCCACGAAGACGCAATGCACAAGAATCGCAAGTGCCACACGCAATATCATTGTTTCGGTAACAACTCCAAGTATATTCTAATGGAACATTAAGTTCAGATGCAGTTTGAGCAATTTCTTTTTTTGTCATATTTATAATTGGAGTGAAAATTTTGATTTTTGTATCGGGTTTTGTTCCAAAATCAATCATTTTTTCGAAAGCTTCAAAGAAATTCGATCTTGTGTCGGGATAGCCCGAAGAATCCAATTGATTTGCACCAATAAAAATGCCTTTTGCTCCAATAACTTCTGCCCAACTTGTGGCTATTGCCAATATATTTGCATTTCGGAAAGGCACATAAGTATTTGGAATATCTTGATTTGATAGATTAGCATCATTGATTGTAATAGTCTTGTCGGTTAATGAACTTCCACCAATTTGAGTAAGATATTTTATATCCACAATTAGCCTTTGAGCAACATCATAATAATCACACAATTTATTGAATGCCCATAATTCCTTTTCTTCTGTGATTTGACCATAATTTATATGCAAGGCAGCAACCTCATAACTCTGCTTGGCAATGGCAAGAGTTAATGCTGAATCCATTCCTCCACTTAATAAAACTATACTTTTTTCCATATTTTTCACTTTTCTTATAACTTTTTCTTAAATAACGAATATTGTAAATTCAAATTTAGTTAAATTGCATTTGGGGGATATTCAAAAGTAAAAAAAATAATGCAAATATCTGTTTTTTTACGTGATTGGTTTATAAAACATAGGTGGAAACTACTACTTTCGGTATTTATTGTGGTTTCTATGATTGTTTTGTGGATTAATAATGTTAATTATGTTAATAATTTAATTCTTGAGAATCATAGATTAGAAAGTAAAATAAGAGATTACCGCTCCGAAAATGAAGAACTTCGTCAAAACTTATTTCAATTAAGTTCGCCCCAAAGAATAATTTTTTATTCACAAAATGAATTACATTTAATTGTGAATGACGAAGCACCAATTTTATTGATTGATTCTATAAAAGAGCAAACTTATGAAAAAAGTAAAAAGTAAAATTTCACAACTTGAATTATCAAAACTCAAATTCTTTGGTTTTGTTATTCTTTTTACTGCTGCTACACTTGTGCTAATTGGCAGATTATTCTATTTGCAAATTATTAAATATGATGAATTTAAAGCAAAGGCAAAGAACATTCAATTAATCAAAATTGAAGTTAAACCCAATCGCGGCAAAATATTTGACAGAAAAGGCAATGAACTTGTCACAAACACAAAATCCCTTAAAATTGCTGTAGATCCCAACGTATTTGGCAGAATGACTAATAAAAAAGAGCGCAAGAAAAAAGCAAACTTTATCAATCTGCTTTCTTCAATTACCAAAAAGCCAAAGAGTTATTATTTAAAAAAGATTGCTGATACTAATTTAAGATATGTAGTACTCGAAAAGGAAATAAATATTCTTCACAAATCAGCATTTTATGATTTAGATTTGTTTGGCTTGATTATTACTGAAAATGGCGAGCGTATTTATCCTCACGATAATGTTGCATCACATATTTTAGGATTTACTAATTCCGATGGCTTGGGCATAAGCGGATTAGAATTACAATTTGACTCGGTTCTACGCGGAGTTCCGGGTTATATGATACTCAAAAGAGACTTGAAAAGGGACTTACACGCCGGAGCCGAACTCCCTTCATTTCCATCAAAAGATGGCAATAATCTAACTTTAACTATAGATTTAAATCTTCAGAGCATTGTTGAATATGAATTAGCACAAGGAATTGCAAATTTCTCTGCCGATGCTGGAAGTGTGATTGTAATGAATCCATTTACGGGCGAAATTCTTGCATTAGCGTCTTATCCCTCGTTCGATCCTAATATTTTATATCAAAGAAGAAGCGAATGGGTTAGAAATAGGGCTATAAATGATGAATATGAACCTGGTTCTATATTTAAAATGATTACTGCGGCAGCGGCTTTAGAAGAAGGGCTTGTTGCTCCAAACCAAATTTTTTCGGGTTATGGTGGAGCTATGAAGGTAGGAGAATATACAATTCGCGATGTGCATGCATTGGGAAATATTACTTTCCGTCAGGCTGTAGAACAATCAAGTAATATTGTATTCGCACAAGTTGCTTCTCGGATTCCACATAAAACCTTTTACAAATACATACGCGACTTTGGATTTGGTCTTCTTTCAGATATTGAATTGCCAGGTGAAGCTCGTGGTAGAATTCCTAAACCTAATAAATTAAATTCTACTCTTCAAAAATATGTGGGATTTGGTTATGGGATTTCCGCTACCCCACTGCAAATGCTTTGTGCTTATTCTGCTGTTGCAAATGGTGGGAATCTTATTAAGCCTTATTTGGTAAAGTCTATTGTTGATAATTCTGGAAATGTTCTATATCAGGCAAAAACAAAAGTTATCCGAAAGGTTGTTTCCAAAAGCACATCTGATATGATAAAAGATTTGTTTTATGGTGTTATTGAACGCGGAACAGGCAAAGCCGTTAGAATAAAGAATCTTCAAATTGCGGGCAAAACTGGAACATCTCAACAATTAGTTGATGGTTCTTACTCCAAAGCACGCTATAATGCCTCTTTTGTTGGATTTTTCCCGGTTGATAATCCCAAAGTTGCGATGATTGTTGTATTAGATAATCCCAAAGGAGTTTATTATGGTGGTGCTACATCTGCTCCAATCTTCAAGAACATCGCTTTAAGAATGGTAAATTCCTCATATTTCTGGTAATTTTTTTTGCTTCCAGCCGATGCATTAAATAGCAGAAATAATTCTTATAGTTTAAATTTTAATAACTGTAATTTTTGATTTTTTACATTACTTTTTCTTACCTAACTTTACTTGTGAATAATTTCCAATCGGATAACTTCTACTTTTTATTATATGATTGCAAATGTCAATTATTCTTATTAATAAATACTATCAGAATGTATTTTCTACCAAGCAATAAGGCAAATCTATCAATGGACAGTCCATTCGTAATTATTTCTGGCTGTTGCTAATGAATATTCCTCTAAATTCCACTACAAAGTGATTGCAGAAGTGGCTGTTGTAGGAAATTTTGGCAAACGCATTGTCCCCGATGGAACTATCAAAAATGTCTGGGAATTAGATGTCGGCTACTGGGAAAGCAAGGACGAAAAAACTAATCTTGATGCTGAAATTCAAGCAAAAATCAACAAAGGCTATCCGCTTAATAATATTTTGTTCGAAGATAGTGCTACCGCTGTGCTTTATCAATACGGAAACGAAGTTGCTCGTTGTTCTATTCGCGATGCTGTAAAAATTGGGAATAAATTTGCTAAATTTGTGAAATTAAAAAAATGAATTTCAAAATTAGAGGATTTTATGAATTATTGGTTATTAAAATCAGACCCCGAAACATATTCTTTTGATGATTTCAAGAAAGAAGGAACAACTTGCTGGAGTGGAGTCCGCAATTATCAAGCACGAAATTTTTTGCAAAAAATGGAGATTGGTGATTTGGCTTTATTCTATCACAGCCAAACTACTAAATCCGTAGTTGGAATTGCCAAAGTAGTTCGCACATCTTATCCCGACCCAACAATTGACGATGAACGCTGGGTTGCTGTGGATATTGAATATTATCAAGACTTGCCCAAAGAAATAACATTAGAGCAAATCAAAGAAAATCCGGTTTTGCAAGATATTCCACTTGTCAAGCAGCAAAGATTATCTGTGATGCAATTAACCAAAGAGCAATATGCCGAAATTCTTAGATTAGCAAATTTGTAAAAATCAATTATTTAATAATATTTAGATAATTGTATAATGAGAATTGATTAATTTTGAATTTTTACAAAATTGATTTGAAATAAATATGCAAATAATAAAAAATGCTTCCGAGATGCAAAGAATTTCTCGCGAGCTCAAAGATAAAGGAAAGAGAATTGCCGTTGTTCCAACAATGGGATATTTACACGAAGGACATTTATCACTTGTTCGGCATGCTCAGGAATTGGCAGATATTGTGATAGCCACCATCTTTGTTAATCCCAAGCAATTTGGTCCGAACGAGGATTTTGACCAATATCCTCGCGACTTCAATCGCGATAATTCACTCTTGGAATCTATTAATTGTGATTATGTTTTCTACCCTGACGTTTCGGATATTTATCCTTTGAGTTTTGCAACCGAAATAAATATGTCAGGAGTGGCAAGCGTTTTGGAGGGCGAAAGCCGTCCAGGTCATTTTAATGGAGTGGCTTTGGTAGTGCTTAAACTTTTCAATATCACCAAAGCAGATGTATCAATTTTTGGGCAAAAGGATTTTCAGCAAACATTGGTAATTAAGCAATTAGTGCGTGATTTTAATTTGGATATTCAATTAATAATTCATCCAATTGTGCGTGAACCAAATGGATTGGCAATGAGCTCTCGCAATCGTTATTTATCTGAATCTGAACGAGAAAAAGCAGGAATAATTTTTGTTGCCCTCGACGAAGCCAAAAAAGCAGTTGCCAAAGGTGAACGACGCCGCAAAATGATTAATTCGGTTATATTAACTACTTTGCGTCAGGTGTCAGAACTTAAAATTGATTATGTTTATACCGCCAAAGCAGAAAATTTGGAAATTGCAGATGAATTTTTGCCAGGTGAAGAAATTGTAATGCTAATTGCAGTGTGGATGGGTCGGACTCGTTTAATTGATAATTCAATGACAAAAATTCCAATTACTTTGAATGATAATAATTTTATTGAAGGAATATAATCTAAATTCAAAAATTCCCGAGAATAATTAGCATTTTTTTTTTTGCTATTTGATAAAAAATCATTAAATTAATTTTTTTATGGAAATGCAAATGGCAAAGAAAAAAGTTATTACAGAAAAATTCAATAATATTACAAATTCTTATCGGAAATTACAAGCTAATGAACTGCGATGGAAGTGTCCGATTGATAGATTCAACTTTACGGATACAAGCCAAATACCCGAATTAACAGAAATTGTCGGGCAACCGCGAGCTATTGAATCAATCAAAATTGGAGCAAAAGTAGCTGCAAAAGGCTTCAATATTTTTGTCACTGGTCTGGCAGGAACAGGAAGATTAACTACTGTTCAAAGTATTTTGCAGCAAGTAGAAGGATATGCAAATGAATTCTTTGATTATTGTTATGTGAATAATTTTGACAATCCCGATAAACCTACATTACTAAAATTAAAGCAAGGCGAAGGCAAGCAGTTTGCCAAGGCAATGGATGATGCGATAATTTATCTTCGTAGAGGTTTGCCAAAATTATTTGAAGAAGATGAATACCAAGCAGCAAAACGAAAACTTTTCGAACAATATCAAAAAAATGAAAGTGAAATTATCAATTCTTTTGATGAGAAAATTAAGCCCAAAGGCTTTATTCGGGGTCAGTACGAGAACGAACAAGGAATAATGATTCCGGATGTCTTTCCAATTATAGATGAAAAGCCAGTGCATATTAATGCAGTTGAGCAACTTGTAAATGAGCAAAAGCTGACACCAGAAAAAGCAGAGGAAATCCGTGAAACTTATGAAATCCTGCATAATGAAATTTATGATTTATCGCGTTCAAGTTTTAAGATTTTACAAGAATACAAGAAAAATCTAAGTGATTTGGATAGATCAACATCGGAAATTGTAATAAATTCAACATTTAAACAAATTGAAGAAGTGTTTACTGATGAGAAAACTACAAATTATTTAGCCTCAGCAAAAGAACATATCATAAAAAATCTCGTGCTTTTTTTAAAGCCAAACGAGACCACCCAAAGTGAAACTGAAGAAACAGAAATGCCAACTGCCGAGGAAAAATTTGCAATTTATTCAGTTAATGTGATTTTGGATAATTCTGAAGTTAAAAATTCACCGATTGTTATTGAAACGACTCCTTCATATTCAAATTTGTTTGGAACAATCGAAAAAGTTTATGATAAACGGGGTTTTTGGAAAACAGATTTTACTAAAATTAAGGCTGGTGCATTGCTCCGAGCCGACCAAGGATATTTGATAGTTAATGCAGATGATTTATTTATAGAGCCAGGTGTATGGCAAAGTTTAAAGCGAGTATTGCTTTACAATAAATTAGAGATGCAGCCTTATGACGTGTATTTCCAAATATCCCAATCATATTTAAAACCCGAGCCTATTGATGTAAATGTAAAAATAATAATAATTGGTGGGCAAACATTATACAAATGGCTTTATGAATACGAAAAAGGCTTCAAGAAGATTTTCAAAATCAATGCTCAATTTGATTATGTGACAGAAAATAATTCTGAACTAATCGTTAATTATACTAAATTTATCTCAAAACTTTGCCGTGAGGAACGACTCCCACATCTGACGCCTGATGGCGTTGCCGAGGTAATCGAATGGGCAAGCGAAGTAGCTGGCTCGCAAAATAAATTAACGCTCAAGTTCTCTGATTTAGCAGATTTAATCCGTGAAGCGTCATATTATGCACCAAACGAAACAAAATTGATTGATAGAACTGCAATCGAAAAAGCAAATGAGATTCGCCGTTACCGAAATAATTTAATTGACGAAAAGATTCAAAACGAAATCCTCGAAGGAAATATCTTGGTTGACACAAAAGGCGAGCGAGTTGGTCAGATTAATGGCTTGACAATTTATAATGATGGAATTTTTGCATTTGGTAAACCAGCACGAATTACTGCAACAGTTGGAGTTGGCACTGCTGGTATAATTAATGTTGAGCGTGAAGCAGCAATGAGCGGAAGCATTCACAATAAAGCAATTTTGATTATTTCGGGATTTTTGCGTGAACGATTTTCACGTAAGTTCCCTCTTTCGCTATCGGCTGCAATTGCCTTTGAACAATCTTATGGCGGAATTGATGGCGATAGTGCTTCGCTTGCCGAAATTTATGTGCTTCTTTCGGCGATTACAAAAATGCCAATTAAGCAGAGTTTTGCAATCACGGGTTCGATGAACCAAAAAGGAGATGCTCAACCAATTGGTGGAGTAAATGATAAAATTCGTGGATATTGGGAAATTTGCAAAGCAAATGGACTTGTTGAGGGTCAAGGTGTGATTATCCCCGAACAAAATGTAAAGGATTTGATGCTTTATAAACAAATTCAAAAAGATGTTGAAGAAGGTAAATTTCATATTTATTCCGTTCGAACAATCGAAGATGCAATTCCATTGTTGTTTGGTATCGAAGCAGGCACATTAGACGAAAATGGTAATTATCCCGAAGGTACTTTATTTGCTAAAGTTGAATGCGAGTTAGAAAAATTGTACAAATTAACCAAACCTCAACGGCATCAATCAGAACCAAAGAAAGTAGAAGAAAAAGAAGTTGCAAAAAAGAAAAGCAAATAAAGTTTATAAAGTTCATAAAGTTCATAAAGTT
>DYLM01000144.1 GCA_020722095.1 Chloroherpeton thalassium | reverse complement strand
CCCTGTATTGTCCATTGGAATCAAGAACACTTTGTTGTTGTTTATAAAATAAAAAGTAAAAATCTTTTTAGAAAACAAGCTATTGTTTATGTAGCAGACCCTGCACGGGGCAAAATAACCTACACCGAACAAGAATTTAAAGAACATTGGATAAGTACCAAATCGCGAGGAGAAGATAAAGGCGTTGTACTATTAATGGAACCTACACAAAACTTTTACAAGCATCAAGGCGATAAAACCAATACCAAAAGTCTAAAATTCCTGTTTTCATATTTTTTGAAATACAAAAAGTACTTCGGTCAGCTTATTTTAGGTTTGTTGCTTGGAAGTTTATTCCAATTAATATTTCCATTTCTCACACAAGCCGTTGTTGATACTGGTATAGCCAACAAAAATATAAGTTTTATTTACCTCATTCTATTGGCACAAATGGTGCTAATAATAAGCAGAATGACAGTAGAATTTATAAGGCACTGGATACTTCTACATATAAGCACACGAATAAATATTTCGTTAATTTCAGATTTTTTTATTAAATTGATGAAATTGCCAATGAGTTATTTCGATACCAAGCTAACCGGCGATATTTTACAAAGAATTGACGACCACGAAAGGATTGAAAGTTTTCTAACATCAAGAACATTGGATATTATATTTTCGTTTTTCACACTAATTATTTTTGGTATAGTGCTTTGGATTTATAGTTTTAAAATTTTCATAATATTTTTTGCAGGTAGTTTATTATATACTGGTTGGATTTTGTTTTTTCTTAAAAAGCGGCGAGAGCTTGATTTTAAATATTTTGAAGCAAGAGCCAAAAATCAAAATAAAACCTATCAGTTAATACAAGGAATGCAAGAAATAAAACTTCAAAATTCAGAAAAGCAAAAACGCTGGGAATGGGAAGATGTTCAAGCCGATTTGTTTAAAATTAATATTACCGCACTAAAATTAGAACAAACTCAAGAAGCGGGTAATGTTTTTATCAATGAGAGTAAAAATATTATTATTACCATTATATCGGCTTTATCGGTAATATCTGGCGAAATGACATTGGGGATGATGCTTGCAACACAATACATTATTGGACAGTTAACATTGCCAATAGAACAAATGGTTAGATTTATACACGATTTACAGGATACAAAAATAAGCTTAGAACGAATCAATGAAATACACCAAAAAGACGATGAAAATAAAGATAAAGAATTTCAAAAAGTTAAATTAGAAAACAACAATATTGAGATAAAAGACCTTGTTTTTCAATACGAAGGACCACACTCAAAAAAAGTATTGAATGAGATCAATTTAACCATTCCTCAAGGCAAAGTTACAGCTATAGTAGGTGCAAGCGGTAGCGGAAAAACGACTTTGATAAAACTTTTGTTGCAATACTATATCCCGGTAAAAGGAATTATTAAAATAGGCAATCATGATTTGCAGCAATTTAATCCTACATGGTGGCGGAATCAATGCGGAGCGGTAATGCAAGATGGATTTATTTTCTCTGAAAGCATTGCAAAGAATATTGCACAAGGCGTTGATGAAATAGACAAAGAAAAACTAAAAAGAGCCGCAAAAATTGCCAATATTCACAATTTTATAATGGAATTGCCTTTAAAATACAATATGGTAATAGGGAATGAAGGCCAAAATCTTAGTCAGGGACAGAAGCAGAGAGTACTTATTGCAAGAGCCGTTTATAAAAATCCTGACTTTCTTTTCTTCGATGAAGCCACAAATGCTCTTGACGCTAATAATGAAAAAGCTATTGTAGAAAACTTACAGGAATTTTACAAAGGGAAAACAGTAATTGTAGTTGCTCACCGGCTTAGTACTGTAAAAAACGCAGACCAAATTGTAGTTCTCGATGATGGTGCGATAGTAGAAATAGGTAATCATAAAGAATTAACAGCGAAGAAAGGAGCTTATTACCAATTAGTTAAAAATCAACTTGAATTAGGAATTTAAAAAATGTCAGAAAACATAGACAATATAGAACTAAGAAGCGAAAAAGTCAGAAATATAATCGGACAGATTCCGCCAAGAATTATACGCGTTGGAATAACAGTGATTTTCTTTATAATAATCGGCTTGTTAATTGGCAGTTATTATTTTAAATATGAATATATTATTAAATCAACGGCGTTAGTAGAACAATCACAAGATACGACAAAAATTCAAATATCTGTCCCTGCAAACGAAATTGGAACGGTAAAAGAAGGGCAAAAAGTAATTTTGTCATTTGATAACATTCCAAATGTTTATAATGAGAAAGTAGCAGTCAAAATTCAATCAATACCTAAAAGAATCAATATTTCCGAAGATGGAGGTTTTTACATTGCAGAAATAGTAATAACTGGCAAACTTCAATCAGAAAATTATAATGAGATAAACATTGATGATAAGATAGAAGTTAATGCAGAAATTGTATGTGGTAAAATAAGTTTCTTTGACAAAATTACTGAACCATTTAGATCAATACTGAAAACAAAAGACTGACAATATGCCAACCCTTTGCATCCATACACATTGCTTGTCCACACAAGCCACGACACAACCAAAGCCAAGCAAAGAGTATGTCTGCCCGTCACGCTTGAATATCAACGCCCAGTTGGTAACAAAGGCTATATGCAATAAGGGTTTTAGTGAGCATTTGGGCTTTCTGCTCGCTTAAACTTCTGTGTCAGCGGACAGGAAAGTAGCCCGCAATCCCTTACTGTATATAGCCTCAACCGTTATACGCAAAAAAAACAACAGTCAAATAACAATAAATGAAATTATTTTT
>DYLM01000143.1 GCA_020722095.1 Chloroherpeton thalassium | reverse complement strand
AATTTAATTTAAAATTAGACAGGTAATTATTAAATTGAATTTTGAGTTGAGGAAATAATAAAAATTTCCTTGCCTTACTAATTTATCTCTCAATTAAGTTATAGTTGTGACTATCATACCAGAAGTATAAGTAAATGAAAAAGAATCAAATTCCCGGTAAATCAGATACGATAAAAAGATGAAAAGGTTTGTAGCTCACGTTAAACAGAATGAAGATGGATCCTGGAAAGGGCCGCAATCTTTAAATGATCATTTGAAAGCTGTTGCAAGTGTAGCTGCAGAATTCGCAGGGGATTTTGGTAATGAAGACTGGGCAGAATTATGCGGTTATCTCCACGACCTTGGTAAATATCATCCAGATTGGCAAAAATATCTTAGAAGAAAAACCGGATACTATGATGAAGATGCACACATTGAAGGATATGCTGGAAGACCAAATCATAGTACGGCTGGTGCAGTTTATATCTTTGAGAAATTTAAAAAATCTCCAATGGCAAAACCACTGGCTTATGTTATAGCTGGACATCACTCCGGTCTACCTGATTGGGTTGGTCAATTGAATGAAAGAATAGAGAAAGAATCAGAAGTAATAAAACCAATCAGAGAAATAGAAGAAGCAAAACATTTTCTTGAAACTCCAATTCCTAAATCAGTTCCAGCAGTGATACAAAATACTTCTTTGGATAATGAACAATTACATCTATGGATAAGAATGCTTTTTTCCTGTTTAGTTGATGCCGATTTCCTTGATACTGAAAATTATATGACGGGTAAAAGGGAAGTAAAATATAAGACTATTGAGGAGCTGAAAGAATTATTTGATAAATATATGGTCACTAAGAATTCTGATGAAGAAATAAACAGGAAAAGAAACGAAATTCTTAATCAGTGTAGAAAAAAAGCGCAACTTTCTTCTGGATTTTTTTCACTAACTGTACCGACTGGAGGTGGTAAAACTCTTTCATCTATGGCTTTTGCATTAGAACACTCCATTAAATACAAAAAGAAAAGAATCATTGTTGCTATTCCTTATACGAGCATAATCGAACAAACTGCTGAGATATTCAAATCAGTTTTTGGTGATGATCAGGTAGTGGAGCACCATAGTAATTTAGACCCCGAGAAAGAAAATTCTAAAAATAGAATTGCTTGCGAGAATTGGGATGCACCTATAATCGTTACTACAAATGTCCAATTGTTTGAATCTCTATTTAATAACAAAACCTCTTCTAGCAGAAAATTACACAATATTGTCAATAGTGTAATTATTCTCGATGAAGCACAAATGATTCCCACACACTTTTTCAAACCAATCTTGAGTGTTTTGAAGGGGTTGGTTAATTATTTTGGTGTAACAGTATTGTTAATGAGCGCAACTCAACCTGCACTCGTTGGAAGGATTGGAACCGAACCAAATTGTTTTGAAGGTTTGGAAAATGTTAGAGAAATTATAGATGACCCTGATTCATTATCAAAAAGTTTTAAGAGAGTCAATTTTATTCTTCCTAAAAATCTTGATGAAAAAGTAAGTTGGGATGAACTTGCTGAGAAATTACAGCAACATAATCAAGTGCTTTGTATTGTCAATAAACGAGATGATTGTAGAACTTTACATCGTCTTATGCCAGAAGGAACAATTCATCTGTCAGGTTATATGTGTGGCGAAGAACGAAGCGAGGTTATTTCAGAGATCAAGAGAAAATTAAAATATGATGAACCGATAAGAGTTATCAGCACACAAATTGTTGAAGCAGGAGTTGATATTGATTTCCCTGTTGTATTCAGAGCATTAACAGGACTTGATTCAATTGCGCAAGCAGCAGGTAGGTGTAACAGAGAAAATAGAATAAAAGAGGGGGGAAAAGTTTTTGTGTTTATTCCACCGACTTCTTCACCTCAAGGATTTCTAAGAAAATGCGAATATGCAGCTAAAGCTATTCTTAGAAATTTTTCAGGTACAGAATTCAAACCAAGTTTGTATTCTGAATATTTTAAGTATCTCTATCCCAAACTGAATTCATTTGATGAAGTTAATTTTTATTCCCATCTGGTTAAAGATTCAAAAGCAAAAGATTCAAAAGCAAAAGATTTTGAATTTCAGTTCAAAACCTTTGCTGAAAAATTTAATATGATAGACGATAAAAAACAGATGAGCATCATTGTGCAATATAAAAACAGCGACAAACTGATCGAGCAATTAAGATTCGCAGGGGCTTCAAAAGAGTTGTTGAGAAAATTACAACGGTATATCGTGAATATTCCAATTTATGTTTTTAACAAAATCAGTGATGCAGGTTATTTGGAAAATATTAACGGTTATTGGGTGCAGAAAGATCCAAATTTATACAAACCAGGATTAGGTTTATTGGGAAATGAATCTGATTGGATAATTGGAAGTGATGTTATATGAATGGAAAATATCTCATCCCTAAAGGGATTTTGATCGTGGCTTTGGATTTGTGTTTTATAAATATTAAATCCTAAATGGGATTATAAAAACAATCCAGAAATAATTATGAGCCTCGTTAGAGGCGTGATATTTATAGAATACGAAGACAACGAAAGATATATCACGTCCCGTTAGGGACGGAATATTTATAGAATCCCGTCGGGTACGATATATTTATAGAATTCAGGTGCAAAAAATTTTATTATTATTTTACAAAATATATCATCCCTAAAGGGATTTTAATTGTGGTTTTGGATTAGTGTTTTTATAAACATTAAATCCCAAATGGGATTATAAAAACAATCCAGAAATAATTATGAGCCTCGTTAGAGGCGTGATGTTTATAGAATTCAGG
>DYLM01000142.1 GCA_020722095.1 Chloroherpeton thalassium | reverse complement strand
AATAATAGAAAATTTATCAAACTATTATACTCATGGGTATTTGTACCTCCAGTCATCTTGTTGATTATTGACATAATTCATTTAGTTATTCCTTTATCTCAAAACCCATCAGCTTATTATTTGGTAAATTTTCTCATAGGTGTTACATGTTTCATTTTAACCTTCTTTACCTTTTTAAGCTCTTATGAAAGTTAATATCAATTATCTATTTATTACTGTCTTGAAAATAGCAAATTTTCATGCTTGATGGTGCCCAGCAGAAAAGACATCTTCACTGCAATAACAGGATAAAACTTATCCTAATTATAACCGTGTACAAATAGCCATTATTATCTATTTACTAAAGGAAAATTTTTATCCAAAATTTATTTTATTAATTAGAGCGCCATAATATTCTTCTTAACGGTCGTATCTACTTTTCGAATTGTTTCTAGACAGCAGACAGTTTTGAAAAAGAGGTTGATCTGCGAGCAAATTCGAGTAAATTTGTTTTATCTACAAAACAATTTCTCTGGAGATGCTTATGCCAACCTAATGACTGCATCATATTTGGATGCAAGAAATTTGCAAACTACGACCAGACGAGCAGGAAACCCTTCTGCGCAACTTTGTCAGACTGATTGCAGGAATCTACCAAAGCTGATCAATTTAAAAAGCACCATGCTCCGTTTTATTGTGCGATTTCAGCGAATTACGCATTTATTTATATTCTTCTAAGTAATTCCACAAACCTATACTCTGATCATTCCAAAAATTAATCTCTTGCGCGAGAGAAATATCTTCTTTACGAAATACTTCGTTTATAAACCATAACCAATCACTTCGAGTCTCATCTAATATAATGTATGAACTGATGATAAAAGGAGAAGTTTCCTTAATAAGCAAATGTTGCCCATAAAGTGTACTATAATACAAATCTTCACTGATGCGATTTTGATTTTTATAAGATTTCATAAACATTGAGTATGCTAAATCGTTTTCGCCATTTTCACGTAGCATTGAACCAACCAAGGAAAGGAGAATTGGATCTTCTAATGTAAATATATTTTGTTGATCGAAATCCGCTATTTCTTTGGTTATTTTAAAAGCTAATTCATCTTGCCCGCTTATTTTCTTAGAATAGGCAGAATAGACATAATAATTTAAAGTAGGCGGATAAAGACTAGCAGATTTTTCGAAGCTTCGAGTGGCTAAATCAACCTGATCTAGAGATAGAGCAATAACCCCCCTCCAAAAATCTTTATCTATAACCTCAGATTCATACCAATCATCCCACAAATACTCTGAAACCATCCAACTTCCTAAAAGAACTTTCGCATCCGGGAAGACTTTAGAAGAGTGTTGAAATATACTCTTACTCAATAGCGGATTCAAACGTAATACCCTCTCATAAGCTAATAATGATTCTTCTTGATTACCTGCTTGCTCCTCCATAAAACCTAGGTTTAACCATAATTGTTGATTTTTGGGTGCAGATTTTGCAGCATTGCGCATGTGCTTTAATGCTATTTCTTTCTCTCCATTAAACCAATAAAGGACAGCTAAATTAGCCTCTTGTGGTGGCCAATAGGGGTTACGAGAAAAACCTATTTTTTGGTTTTGTAATGACTCGCGAATTGTTTCTATGTCCATATTAGAAACGTTTGGTATTTTCTTTTCTTGTAATATCGAAATACTACATTGAAATCGATAAAGAGCATTTGTAGGAAATTTGTTTGCAAGATGACAAAATTTGTTTTTAATAATTCCAATTTCTTTTGTATATGTTAAATCGGAATAGATTTGATTTGGTGCAATTTCCTTTGATAAGGAAATAATTAACAAAGAAACTATTATTATGAAAAAAACATTTAATCGCAAATATGAACTTCTTCCTAACTTCCATTCTTCGAATGGTGATATATAACGGACCATCAAAACGAGAACTATGAGAAACGCGCCTAGATAATTTGTTGCCCATAACATTGAGTCAAATATATGTTGAACCAAAAATGCGACCATGGCGGTTAAATATGCATCTGTAAAATAGAGATCGGAATTGAATTTATTCTTATAATATGCAATAGTTTTCATAAAAAAAGTAACAAGAACAAAAATTAAAAATCCTAAACCAAGAAGACCATATTCAACTGCAGTGTTAAGTAAAAGGTTATGAGCAGAAGGAGCAAAAAATCCTGGTGGTAGTTGGGCTTCCTTCAAGTATGCGATTGGAAAACTTGCATTTCCGTGTCCTACGAATGGGTGCTCTAAATATGCTTCTAAAGAATATTTAAAAATTTCCGCTCTCCCTGATGATATAATATTTATAAAAGCAGGAAAATCATTTGAATTTAACATTGAAAATATAAATTGTCCTATTTGCTTTTCTCTCCAAAAAAAACTATATGCAGTTAAAATCATGATTACAAGAATAATTATAGTAATCCACCCTAAACCTCGAATTTTATAATTGAATATTGGTTTAAAAGTTTTTTGTGCCTTAACTGAAAGTATCAATCTGTAAAGTAAAAATATCAAACCACTAATGGCCCCTAATAAGCCTCCGCGAGAACCAGAGAAGAATAATATTGTTGCAAATAACAAAAGACAAGCAACTAATAAATATATAACTCGTTTTCTTGATGAATTAAATATCCGTATGAAAATAATTGGCCATACAAAATTAACGTAACCTGCTAATATATTTGGGTGTAGAAATAAGAATCCACTAAGCCGATAGGATTTTTCTAAATCTATTTCATGGATATTGGGTATAATTGATCGATAGTTTGAATACCAAATTACAATTTCACTAATTTCAAATAAAGATAC
>DYLM01000141.1 GCA_020722095.1 Chloroherpeton thalassium | reverse complement strand
GAAGGTTTGAAACCTTCGGAAGGTTTATTATAGAAAAGAAAGATACGAAACAATCAAGGGAAAATTTTGTAAATGTCTTTTCTGTGGGCAATCACAATCATTCTAATCGTTTCAGAATTAATAAGTTCGAAACCTAAGCGATAGTCGCCCACTCTAATTCTGAAATAATCCTTAAATCCAGTTAATTTACGCAGGTTTGATACTTCCTGAAGCGAATCAACCTTTTCTAAGCCAATGATTGTCTTTTCCAATTTTAATAATAATTTTTGGTCTCGTAGATTTGATAGGCTTTTGAAAAACGATTTATCAAATTCAACTATCATTTGATATGCAATTTGTTGAAAATTTGCTCTCTGGTTACCGTTTCATTTGTTTTGACATTATTCATCAAATTTCCCAGCGCAATATCTTCGATAATATCATTACTAACATCATAAACTTTGCCACCTAACTCTTTAGCAAGATCTGAGATTAGTTTGCTCTTCTTTTTATCAGATTGTATAAGTATAGTATTCATATTTAACATTAAATTTAGCAAATTAAACGTAGAATTTCTCATAATATTTTATATTAATCCAAATCAATGATGGTGGGCACTCTCACGAGGCTGTCTCATAAGTCAGTTTTTAATTCCTGAATGACAATTTTGAAATATTTTGGACTTATGAGGCAGCCTCATGTTTAATGTAATATTTGCGTATTGAAAATTTATTTCCAATTTAATGCGGCATTAATTAATTCGTATACTTTTTCTTTTGTGTCGCCTTCGGCATAGAATCTAATCAAAGGTTCAGTGCCCGATGCACGAATTAATAGCCAGCCATTTTCTACAATGAACTTATAACCATCTTTTTTGTTGATTTCTTGTACCTTATATTGACCAACAAATTCAGGGTCTTTTGCGGCAGCACTTAAAATTTGTTCTTTCTGCTCTTGTGTTACTTTTTGGTCTACTCTGAAAAATTCGTGATAACCAAATTCTTCATTCAATTCATCAACCAATTCGGACAATTTCTTTTTGCGGTTCAATATCATTTCAATCAACAATAAACCGTTGAAAATGCCATCACGTTCGGGAATATGCAAAATTGTGCCAAGACCGCCCGATTCTTCTCCACCAATCAAAACTCCACCTTTTGCCATCAATTCTGCAGCATACTTAAATCCAACGGGCGTTTCAATCAATTCAATATTATGTTTTTTAGCAAATTTATCAACCATTGATGTTAAGGAAACTGTTTTAACAATTTTGCCTCTAAGTTGTTTGTATTCATAGAGATATTTCAAAATAAGCATATAGATTTTATGAGCATCAACAAAATTCCCTTTTTCGTCTACTGCTCCCAATCTATCGGCATCTCCATCAGAAGCAAGACCAATATCATAACCTTGGGCAGTGAGAGCTTTCAAAGTGCCGAGCATACTTTCGATTGGCTCGGGATGGTCAATATCACCAAAACTTGGATTATAATCGCTATGAATTTCTTTTACATACGGAAATAAATGTCCTAAAGTTTTTATTCCTGCACCGTGCATAGGGTCGAATATTATTTTTAATTTTGACTTGTTTATGCCATCAATATCAATTACACTTCGCAAATAATCTAAATAAATTGCTTTAAAGTCAACTAATTCAACCAAACCCTCAGAAATATAATCCTTTATTGGTTTGAGTGTTAATTTAGGTTTATTCTCGAACAAAGCGGGAATTTCTGCTTCCACAGCTGAAACCATTTCGGGAGTAGCGGGGCCGCCGTAATTTGCTTTAATTTTATAGCCACTATATTCGGGCGGATTATGCGATGCAGTGATAATAATTCCCAAATCCACATTGTATTTTTTTGCTAAAAAACTAACTTGTGGAGTAGATGAAACCGCATCAGACAAAAATGTTTTAATTCCGTTATCGGCAAAAACACGAGCAACTTCAGCAGCAAATTCATTGCTTAAGAAACGTGTATCGTAACCGACAACAGCAGTTAAGTTTGATTTATTTTGTTTTTTCAAGTAATTTACTGTTGCAAGAGCAGCAATTTGAACATTTTCAAATGTAAATTCGCGGGCGATTAAAGCACGCCAGCCGTCTGTTCCAAATTTAATCATTTCAAAATCCTATTTTTGTTAATATTTAAATTATAATTTTCAAAATTAAGAAAATTTCTTGTTAAAATTAGAACTTCGTAGATTTTCTTTCTAAAATAAAACTGACTTGATTATGTATTTTTGGAGATTCGGACTATTTTTGTTTTTTGACCTTCAAATTCCTTCAAATTTGGCATACGAACAATATCTTTGAATACGCAAACATTTGCCTTTTGCTCGGAATTATTGGCATAAATATAGAGCGGTCGGGCTTTTTCTTGCAATTTAGCAATAGTGCCATCTTCAGCAAAGTGCTTTTCGGCGGCTTGAAGTGAATAAAAGAAAATTTTTCGCCAGCCCGGTTTTTCTCCATCAATATATTTAATCATAAAGAAATTTATTAATGATGCAGGAAAACTATAGAAATATGCATATTTTTCAAGAACCAAAGCGATGATTTCTTTGTCGGCGAATTTTTCTCTAAATTCAGTGCAATTCATAATTAATAAGTATTTATTAATGAATGTTAAAGGTTATTTTTCAAATATTACGTTGAATTCCAAAATTTATTGCTAAAAGAAAAAAAATATAAAATAAGATATTGATTCAGAAGATAACTAATTTTGTCAATTCAGATAGATTTTCTCTTATTGTAAGAGGCTGTCACGCAGGTCCAAAATATTTCAAAATTGTCATTCCTGTGCAAACGGGGATCCATTTTAGAGGCTGTCTCATAAGTTGATTTTTGGGGAAATATTAAAGATAAACATTATAAAACCTTATTTAACAATCTAATAACCTTAGTAGAAAGAAATGAAC
>DYLM01000041.1 GCA_020722095.1 Chloroherpeton thalassium | reverse complement strand
AGGGGGATTTTTGTTCATTCCCCCTCTGTGAGGGGGTAAGGGGGAGGTTCTGAAATCCAAATCTATAACTCATTCGACGAAATTATTATGGCAGAACAAATTCATCCGATGACTGCGTGTCATCGAATGAATAATTGGATAGCAAATTAAGAAAATTACAAAACTATGCCAAAATCTCTGATAATTCAATCATATACGACCAGATTGCCTTTTGACGAGTCCAAGTTTCTTCGAGTGGAGTATAAACGATTTCGTGACCTTGTCTGCCAATCATAACGTCAGTTTTGCCATTTAATAATGCCTCGACTGCGGCAACTCCCAGATGACTTGCCAAAACTCTATCTCTAACAGTAGGCGAACCACCACGTTGAATATGTCCGAGAATAGTGAATTTAGCATCAATTTCATAATGTTCTTTAATCAATTCTGAAATCTTTGCTGCTCCGCCGTGTTCATCTCCTTCTCCAACAATAATTATTGTTCGGCGAGTTTTGCCTTGCTTCAATATCCTTTGATATAGAATGTCTAAATTTGTGATTGTTTCGGGTATTGCAATATATTCAGCACCACAAGCAATTCCCACATCCATAGCAATAAAGCCTGCGTGTCTGCCCATCACTTCCACAATAAAAACGCGACCGTGACTATCAGCAGTATCGCGTATTCTGTCAATTGCTTCGGCAGCTGTATTTATAGCAGTATCGTAGCCAATTGTGTAGTGAGTGCCATACAGGTCATTGTCGATGGTACCGGGCGTACCGACAATTGGAATTTTATTTTCCAGCCAAAAAGCATGAGCTCCATGGAAAGTGCCATCACCACCGCAAGCTATAATACCTTCTATTCCTGCTTCGCGAACTCGTTCGGCTGCGGCTGCACGTCCGCCGGGCATAAAGAATTCTTTTGAACGAGATGTTTTTAGGATTGTCCCGCCACGACCGATAATGTTTGCCGTTTCCTTTCTGCCTAATTTAATAAAATCGCCCTCAATCAGACCAGAATAACCGCCTATAACGCCAACAACTTCTAATCCTTTGGATAGTGCAGCACGCGAGGCAGCTCTGATATGTGCGTTCATTCCTGGTGCATCTCCACCACTTGTAAGTATTGCAATTTTTTTCATAATTTTTAAATTTAATATAATTCAAATTACGAAATCTAACTTGATTTTTTGCAAATTTTATATAAAAATTCTTAAAAAAATTATAAAAAATCAACAAAAAATTATTCTTTCTTTGATATTGATTAATTTTACACTTTTCAAATTTGCAAAAAAAGTAATTTATGATAGAAACATTAAATAAAAGAAACAGAATAATTGCTTCGATCTTTGCTTTATCTTTCATAGTTTGGATTGGGGGCTCTTTGGTAAGGTCAATTATTGCTTTTAGTGTTTTTGATCCAAGTTCCACCCAAGCTCTGATTCGTCAAGTTTCGAATGATATACTAATGCAATCGGTTTATTTATTTGCTGCCTCGTCATCTTACACTACACCAGCGTTCTTGGTTGCTTTCATCACAGCTTTGTTGCTGATAAAACCAACAAAGATGTATTTTAAGAAAGAAGGCTGGTTAATGATGAGTTTTATTTTGTTCTTTGCTTCTTCTCCAATTCAATTATATTTAATGTATCTTGATATCCAATTATCTGTCGCAGTATTTTGGAAGGGAATTTGGGAATTTTACAGCCCGACAATACTGAACTTGTTTTTTGAAAGAATTAATAATGTATTGATAAATTCACTTGCGGGCATATCCTTCCTATCAAATTTGACAATCATTGTGCTATTTGTTTTGCAACCACTAAAAAAGAAAGAATAAATCTATATTTTGATGAAATTTATTTATCCTGCAATTACTTTTGATCATTCCAATCCGCTTACAAATAATGAATTGATTGGCAATTATCTTATTAGTACATTTGAGAAATTTGGATTTCAGTCTGAAGTTATTTCCACCAATTCAATAATTTTGCCTTTGCTCTATGGACTAAAAAAATATTTTATCAAATATGCTTTTGGTAAAAATTATATTCATACACACGAACCAAAAATATATCAAAGACTGACAGGAAAAATCAATAAAACAATTAATGATTCTGATGCTGATTTTATTTTTGCATTTGGGACACTCCCAGTTGCTTATTTGCAAACAAACAAACCAATTTACTTTCTAACAGATGCTACTTTTATGAATTTGGTTGATTATTATCACTTCAATCTTCCAAAAAGTTTTATTGATAGGAATAATGAATTAGAAAAATTGGCTTTTGATAAGGCTCGTAAAATATTTTTTTCTACTCAATGGGCGGCTGAAAGTGCAATAAATTTTTACAATATTCCAAAAGATAAAATTGAAGTTGTACCATTAGGAGCAAATATCAGGAATTCTCCAAATGCAACTGAAATTTTAAATATTATAAATCAAAGAACAAGCAATAAAATCAATTTCGTTATTATTGGCAAAGATTGGGAAAGAAAGGGATCTGATCTGGGAATAAAATTTGTTGAGAAATTAATCAAAATGGGAATTGAAGCTAATCTTACAATTATCGGGATGTTGCCCAAAAGTGAAATTTCGTATCCATTCCTGAAAATCATTCCATTTATCGACAAATCTACTGAATCTGGAAAAATTCAATTTGCTCAAATTTTAGAAAATTCTCATTATTTGCTTTTTCCATCAGTTGCAGAAACATTTGGGCACGTAATTTGCGAGGCAAATGCTTATGGAATACCCGTAATTGGTCAAAACACTGGTGGGATTCCCGAAGTTATTCATAATAATAGAAATGGTTTTGTTATTGATTTTAATAATAATCGAGAAATTCAAGAATTTTTACAAATCATTTTGGAAAATTATAATAATTTTAATAAATATTCTGAATTGGCATTAAATTCTTTTAATGAATATTCGTCTAAATTGAATTGGGATTACTCAATAAAATTAATGATTGATGCAATTCATAATTCACTTTAAGAAAAATTAAGTGCAATTGCATTAATTATTAACAACTTAATCATAAATTTATAAAAGTTACAAATTAAAATTTGAAATAAAATATTAAAAATAGGAGTTTTTATTATGCAAAACAAAACTTTAAGAATGCTTTTTTTGTTTGCAATTCTAACAATTTTCGGTGCTAATCAATCATATTCACAAGTTGTATTGATTGCCCCAGCAGACCAAGCAAAATGCGTAACTTTGCAGCCTACATTTACTTGGAACAACATTGCTGACTTGAATTACTTCACTTTGTATGTGTCCGAAACATCAACCTTCCACCAAGACAGCACTTTCTCTGCAAATGTTGGCAAAGATACTACTGCTGCTTTTGCAACTGCTTTCCCAAGCAACTGGTTGAAGTCCAATAAAACATATTACTGGAAAGTTGTAGGCACAAAAAATGATGAAACAACAGTTAACTCTCTTACTTTTAGTTTTCTAACAGAAACTGATGCAGCTTTGCCAATGGAACCAGCTAACGATCAATGCTGTTTAGACAAGGAAGTAGAATTTGTGGTTGAAACGTTTTATCCAAAAGTTGATACTTTACGTTTTCTAATTGCAAAGGATAGAAGTTTTTCTAATATTGTGATTGATACTATCTTGACAAACGTAACCATAACAGATTTCAGATACAGCATCAAATTGAATATGCCCGATTATGCACAAGAATATTATTGGATTCCTTTCCAAAATATGAGTGGTTGCTGGGCTGATACTGTTGCACAATTTGTGAATAGATTTTGCACTCGTCCCGGCGAAGTTACCTTGGTATCTCCCGAACACGACTCCAAAGGAATTCCAATGTTCGAAGCAGGCTTGCCTTTCAATGTAAATTTGAAATGGCATCCAATTGCAAATGCCCTGAATTACGTTGTAACTATTGCTAATAATTCACTTTTCGACAATGCAAAGCAATATTGGAGTGCCGATACAAACTTAACAATTAATTTGCCAGAAGAATTCAACAAAACTTATTTCTGGAAAGTTGCCGCAAATGTTCCTCCAATCACTATAAATGGCGAAGATTACGATACATGCTCTTCGTTAAGCTCGCAAGCGTGGAGATTTAAAGTTCCTTACGATAAAGTTCTCTTATCTTACCCTGGCGATGGCGACCGTTGCATTCCAATGATACATACTGCAAGTTGGGAGCCAGTCCAAGATGCAAATTATTATCATTTCCAAATTGCTACTGCAGCAGATTTTGCTGATACAACAATTGTTTACGACCGTGATAGCATCGACCAAGCCTCAACTATCGTTGAATTGCCAACTGGATTAACTCGTTATTATTGGAGAGTGAGAGTTGAAAATTCATTCAATATCGGTTTGTGGTCAAATGTTAGATCCTTTGAATCAACTGCCGAAACTCCAAAAGATATTAATCCACTTACAGCCTCTACTGGAGTTGACCGCAATCTTACTTTGGAATGGGCAGCTGGAAAAGTCGGCACTTCATTCCAATTGAAAATTTATAGCGATGCCGCTTTGGAAGTTGTGTTAGTTGATACATTGTTAAATAAAAATACTTTCACTTATTTCTTCGAGAATTTCAACTATAAATATTATTGGCAAGTTAAAGCATATTATGATGATTGTCAAAGCGATTGGTCTAATGCTTATACATTCAAAACTAAAATTGCTCCTCCTTATAATTTAATTCCTGCAGATGATGCTATCAAAGTTGATCCATTCTTAATCACTCTTAAATGGACAGGCTCGGAAGGTTCGGAATTATATGATTTAGATTTCTCTGATGATTCCACTTTCGCAGAATTCACAAGATTCGAGAGAAATATCGAGGCTAATACTGTAATTTACGGTGATATGAAAGAAAATGCTCAATATTGGTGGAGAGTGCGTGCTAAAAACACTGAAGGCGTAAGCGATTGGTCGGTTGTGAATTCCTTCACAACCGGTTATATTATGCCCGCTGTGCCAGTTTTAACTACACCTTCTTCGGGTGATTATAAATTGCCATTAACTTTGAATTTATGCTGGTTGCCCGCAAATCGTGCTATTACTTATAAATTGCAAGTCTCTGACGACCAAGATTTCACTAATATTCTTGTTTCTGTTGATACTTTAACAAATACTTGCTTCGAAGTTTCGGGCTTGGAAAACAATAAAACTTATTATTGGAGAGTTGCTTCCATCAATTTAGGTGGTATGTCTGATTATAGTTTAGTGTCGTATTTCAAAACAGCTCCTTTGGCTCCTTCCGACAAAACTGTATTGGTTTCTCCACAAAATGGAGTAGAAAAACTTACTACTAAATTGCAAACTTTAACTTGGGAAAGCACTCCTAACGCTGATTTTTACGAATTAGTTGTTGCTAAAGATGCTGATTTTACAGATATTTTCTACCAAAACACAAAAGTTTGGAATACATTTAAGTCTATTATGGATTTGCCAGGATTAACTAAATTATACTGGCGAGTTCGTGGTGTAAATGATGGCGGAGCAGGTCCTTGGTCTGATACTTGGTCATTTACAACCGAAGATCCAGCTTCAGTAATTGATGCGGAAGATGTAAATATTGTGATTTATCCCGAACCTGTTTCTAATACAATTAATTTGAAAATAGACGAAACCAAATCTTATTCAAATATTGAGTTAATTGATGCAAATGGAAAAGTAATTGCCACTTATTCAGTTAATAATCAAACTAATTTATTGATAGATGTTACATCTGTTAGCAGTGGCGTTTATTTCTTAAAGTTCAATGGAACTGATAAACCAGCAGTTTACAAAGTGATGATTCAAAAATAAATTAAGATAAACATATCTAAAATTAAAAAGCAGTCAGAAATGGCTGCTTTTTTTTATTATTTCAATAAAATATTATCCAAATAAAATATTACTCAATCTAATGCTAATTTAATTATATCTAAATAAGATTTTGTCAAATTGTACTATTTCGATAACATTTTCTTGGCTTTTTCTGACATTAACGAATTGATTAGAAGAAAAGGGAAATAAATTCTTCTTTTTGAATATTAAGGAAATAATCGCTAATATTTATGTTTTCAATTGCTTTTATAATGTCTGCTTCTCGATGATAAACATTAATTAGATGATTTTCCAATTCTTCGGTATCTTTCAGCGAGAAATAATCGCCAAAGAATTTGACTTTCGTGATAATGCCATTATTCACATTCATATTTATTTCAATTAAACCGCTTGCAGTTTTAACTTTTTTGGTGTAATCGTACTTTGCAACATAGCCAAAGTTCCAATTCCACTGGCTATATTTCTCCTCAACTAATTTATTTATTGCTATCTCATCATCTTGGGATAATTCGTAATCGGTTGCATCGGGATAAATCTCTTTAACATCATTATAAACTAAATTGATAAACTCATCTATTGTTAGTGGATTTTTCAAATGTTCAGAAATATTTGTTACACGACTGCGCACAGATTTTACAGATTTATCTTGAAACTTACTTTCATCAACTTTGAGTGCTTCCGAAAGGTTCGTCATTATTGATGAGAAAAGTAAAGTGCCGTGGTGGAGAACACGATTTTTGAACACGTGCTCGGCATTGCCAGAGAACTTTTTGCCATCAATAGTAAGATCATTTCTTCCTTCAAATTTTGCTTGAATTCCAATTTTAAGCAAAACATCAAGAATTGGTTGAGTGAATTTACGAAAATCAACTAACTTTTCGCTTTCTCCATTTTGAATAAAAGTGAAATTAATATTTCCTAAATCGTGAAAAACAGCACCACCGCCCGTCAATCTGCGAACAACTTTAATTTGATTATTCTTGACAAATTCATAATTTATCTCGGCAAGGGTGTTTTGGTGTTTCCCAACGATTATTGAGGGTTCATTCCGCCAGAGCATAAATATATTGTCTTGGCGGGTTTTGAATAGGTATTCTTCTGTTGCTAAATTGAAATAAGGATTAGTGTGTTTGGTATGAATGCAAATCATATATTTCCTTTAATTAAATTCAAAAATAAAAATGTTTAAGACGATTGGGATTTATTACTTGTTTTTATCGTTGAAAATAATTGAAATTGCCATAATTTTTTTAATTTTGTTGATATTAAAAAGAGTAAGTTATGAAAAAGACAATTTCTATTTTTTTGCTGGTATTTTTGTTTGTGCAATTACTTCAAGCGGAAAATTTTACAAATGTTTCGGTTCCATTTAAGTATGTACATAGAGTAAAATTATTGTCAAACAATCAGTTCTTTATCTCGGGAGATTCTTCCTTTATAGATTTAACTGTTGATAAACCATTTTTACCATATTTTGGCTCAGGTTTTTATTTGTCTGATGATGATTTTACAACCTTTAATGGTCCATATTTAGAAGGTTTTACAGTTCTTGATTTAGAATTTGCTGCCAAGAAATCTAATCAAGTTTATGCTTTAGCCTCTAAACTCGGCAGAACTGGTGTGTATGAATCAATGAATAGTGGCAAAGAATGGGGGATGTTCCCTAAAATTGAAGAAACTTCGATAATGCACAAAATTTTATTATTGCCTGATGATGAAAAGGATAATTTTATTATAGCAAGTTTGAATACATCAGAAGGATTGATGTTATCAAGTGATTATTTTGAAAGCGTTGATATACCAGAATCGTTCCAATCCCAAGTATTTGATATTAAGTTTAATCAAACTTCCAATGAACTATATTTTTCGAGTGATAATAATATTTCAGGAAAAGCAATTAGGCTTGTGAATGATTCAGTTCACCGAGATATTTCGGGTTTAGAGAACCTACGAGTGTTAAGTTTGCAACCATCTTCGGTTAATCCTGCATATATTTATGTGGGTGTAGATTCGGTGAATTTCCAGAAAGTTGCTATTGGCAAAGGTATTTATATGAGCATTGACACAGGTAAAACTTGGACATATTTAACAGGTGAAGGGTATAGAGTATTTGATATTAAAGAACATCCCAAAAATCCAAATTATATGGCTGCTGCTATGGGAAATGGGGGAGTTGGTATTTCGGCAAATTTCGGACAATACTTTGAAGTATATAAAAGCGGATTACCCGAAAATGCAGATGTTCGACAAGTTGCTATTCCAAGTATTCCTACTGACGAAAACGGAATGATTGTTTATGCTGTAACTTTGGAAAATGGATTGTTTAAATCAAATAGACTTATCTCATCGGTTGAAAATAATCCTACTTCTGCTTTGAAGATAAAATCAATTTATCCAAATCCAATTTCTTCGGACTTTTCTGTAACTTTAGAAAATGATGATAATTCACCATTACAAATTAAGATAATCAATCAAATGGGAAAAGTGGAATTTGAAACAGAATTGTTATCAACTCAAATTGGTGAAAATGTAATTAGTTTTCCTAAATTGAATTTGAATAGTGGTCTGTATTTTTTAACAATCCAATCCAAATCCAAAATTGTGAATCACAAACTACTTTTTATAGATTAACTTTTTTTAGCAAAAGACAAATGATAAATAAAAATCAACCAATTGGCGTATTCGATTCAGGAATGGGCGGTTTAACCGTTCTAAAACAATTAGTAAGATTTCTTCCTAATGAAAGTTTTGTATATCTCGGCGATACAGCGAGAGTACCTTATGGCAATAAATCCCCTGAAATTATTAGAAAATATACAGAAGATGCAACCAAGTTTTTGCTTGCTAAAAATGTGAAAATGATTGTTATTGCTTGTAATACTGTTTCTTCTATTGCATTGGATACAGTAAAAGCAATTTCTGGTGAAATTCAAGTTGTAGGTATGATTGATTTCTCTGCGGTAGCTGCTTACCGTTCCTCGCGAAATAAGAAAATTGGAATTATCGGTACAAAAGCAACAATTTCAAGCAATAATTACGAAATTCACCTTAAACATATTGCGGGCGATTCGCCAATTCAACTTTATTCTCGGGCTTGTCCGCTATTTGTTCCAATAGTAGAAGAATTGATGTTCGACCATTCAGCAACAAAATTAATTGTAGAGGATTATTTAAAGGAATTCAAGGAAAATAATGTAGATACTCTAATTTTGGGTTGCACTCATTATCCCGCTTTATCCAAAGTTATTGCCGAAACTTTGCCTGGGACTACTTTGATTGACACGGGCGAGCAATCTGCAATTCAAGTTTTGAGGATGCTTGCTGAAAAGCATTTGTTAAATGAAGATAAAATTGATTTTTCCGTAATTCCAAAAATTGATTTCTTTTTAACTGACTTTTCAGCAAATTTCAGGAAATTAGCCGAAAACTTACTTGGTTTCGAGATAAATAATCCAAAATTAATTGAATTTTTGACTTGATTTGTAATTTTCTTGCAAAATATTAGTCTATACACATAGACAACAAGATTATCAACTATGAAACATATATTTATTATTTTATTTTTGTTATTAAATGCAGAATTCCTTTTTTCACAATTAGATACAAATCGTGTGAAAGAAGTAGATTCTGTATTTATTTTCAAACCTATCGAAAAGCTAAAACCTTTCTCCGAAGAATCCACAACTACAAATAATTCTATTGGTTTTGATTTGTCTTTTTCAAATTCAGGAATTGGATTTGGATTGTTTTACAATTACAATATCAATAAAAATAATATGCTATCAGCAATGATAAGTTTTTCGGGTGCTCGTAATACCGATGAATTTGAATATTACGATTGGAATACAGGAAGATGGGTAGTTCCGAACAAAATTAATCGGTTATATTTAGTTCCAATTACAATTAATTATACCAGATTTATTTTTGCTGATAAAATTGGTGGAAATTTCAAACCTTACATTGGTGGGGGAATTGGTCCTTCGGTGATATTCCAAACACCTTACGAAAAGGACTGGTTTGACTCGTGGAATTACTCCACAACTTATGTTCGTTACGGTGGATATGTTGCACTTGGTGGATATTTTAAATCACTTGGCAATTCAATAGCTGCCTTGAACATAAAGTATTATTATATTCCTTTCGGCAGAGAAGGTTTAGAAAGTATCAAAGGTTCGCCAATAAAGGATTTTGGGGGATTAGTGCTTTCTTTGAGTGTGGGCTATGGTTTTTAAAGTTTTACTTTCAATTTGTAAGAACAAACTTTTAAATAACAAGTATTTATCAATAAATTGTTAATTTTGTAAAAAATGAAAATTATGAGAATTTTAAATTATATATATTATACATTTCTATTTTTAATAATAAATAGCCTTGCATTTTCTCAGCAAAAACTTGTAATCAGTGAATATATGAATATTTCTGGTAATGCTGATGGAGAATGGACAGAAATATTAATTACTGATAATAATGTAAATTTGTCTGGATTTAAAATTCGTGATAATTCAGATACAGAAAGTTGGAGACCAGCCGCTACATTTAAAAGTATTCCATTATGGAGCAATTTGCATATCGGAACCATCATCGTATTAAATCATAGAAATTCAGGAACAAAACTTGATGTTAACCCATTAGATGGATATATAGAACTTTCTTTGGATAATACAGAGTATTTTGATTTGGAAACAGATTGGATGACAGGTTCAATGAGTATTAATCAATCTCATGATCTTGTTCAGATTATCGATCCAGCAGGGAATAATTTATTTTGTTTTGGTCATTCATCTCAGAGCGGCACTCCATGGACTGATTTTCAAGCAATTTCGACTGGTTGGAAATTGATGTACAACGGAAGTTTAGCAAGTGCAAGTAGTGTCAGAGTTTTCCCAGGTAATGATTTAGCTGGGTATAATCTTGGGTTTGATGCCTTGAAAACCAACACAGTTGCAAACAAAGACTATTCAAAAGGTATGGCTAATAAACGAGAAGCTAAAGACCCCGATAATACCTCAAATTATTCTCTTTGGCAAAGTTTACGTGAGCCTGTATGGGATAATCCACAAGCAACAGAAATTAAATTCGCGGGCTTTAATGCATCTATTTTATGGACTCCTGTTTCGTGGTCTCTCAATGCTGATGAAGGGTATATGATAGTAAGAGTTCCAGAGTCAGAAATAAATTCGATGAAATTACCCGTTGATGGAAAGATTTATAACATCGGAGATCATATTGAAGGTGGTTCGGGAGTTGTTGTTGGTTATAAAATCAGTTTCGGTAATTTATTACCCTTCATAGATACAACTTTTGTAAAAGCAGAATGTGGCAAAAGCTATGTTTATTATATTTTTGCTTATAGATACGATGCCGATGATCAATTAAAAGATAATGAATATTATGGACGAGGACGAGCATATAATCAAACTCATTATGTAAAAACACTTCCATTAATGAAACCACTTCCCGCCAAACCTATAATTACATCAAATAGTGGTTCGCACCAATTTTGCGAAGGTGAAGAAATCATATTGAAAATTCAAGGAGCTTATACAGCTGATGTCACTTTCCAGTGGTATAAAGATGGAAATAAGATGCCTAATTCTAATTCATCTTCAATTACAATTACAGAAGCAGGACAATATACAGTTGGCGCCAAGAATATTATGTCTGGTTGCGAAGAATTATCTGAAATTTTTTCTGTTGAAATATTGCCTGTTCCCGTTGCCAAACTTTATTTAGTTACCCAATCTGGTAATATTGAAATTACCAAAGACACTACTTTTTATGTTTGTAAAGATGAAGACCCAAGCTTCAATTATCCCAAATTACAATTATCGGGAGGTTCAGTTTTGGAATGGTATTTTGATGACAATTTAAAGACCGAAGAAATTAATGAACAATTTACAGTCGCAGCACAAAAAGGCAAGTATTTTGGCAAAGTCAAAAATGGAAGTTGTTTTGATATTACTCCAAATGTAAGTATAGAATATATCAACTACAAACTTGAGATATCTCCACAACCCTTAATTTTGGATGCTGATGTAGCAAAGACAGGCACAATTACATTAACAAATAATTCCAATATTGATATTGTGATAACAGAACCTGCCAAATTCAAAATCACTAATCCCGATTTTACTTTTATTGATTTGCAATTTCCAATTATCATTCCAAAAGGCAAAACATTTGAAGTTAAAGTCGAGTATAATTATTCAGGTAAGAATGTTAATGATGCTTATATTCAAATTGTTTTAGAATGTTTTACAACTTACAAAGCAGATTTGAGAGGAGGAAAAACCATTCCTGGCGAAGCAAAGCTATCAGCAAGTCCAAGCAGCTTTGATATTGGTAGTATATATCAATGTTCTGCTGATACAGTAGTACACAAAATAAAATTGGAATCTTATGGCACAATTCCAGCAAAAATCCAAGTTCCACCAACAACTTTAGATGTAAAATTCACAACTACACTTCCAACTGAAATAATTAATGGAGAATCCATTGAATTTGGATTTACACTGCAAAATAAAAGTGAAGGAAAACATACTGACACAATTCAGATTGTTTATGCAACTGACCAAAATTCTACCAAATTTGACACATTAAAAATCCCAATTAATTATGAAATTGTAATTCCATCTCTTGAATTTAATAAAGATAATCTTGTTTCCATTGCCACTTGTTCCGATACTGCATTTTATTCATTTGAAGTAACAAATCAAAATTCATTGCCTGTTAACATTAATCAAAACTTTACAAATACAAAAGTTCAAATTACAGATTTATTGCCCATAAAAATAGATGCAAATTCAACAAAAACAATTGAAATTAGAGCAGTATCCAAAGCTGATGATAATATTAATGAAATTCTTCATTTAGAAGAATGCTCTGCTTACTCTGAAATAACATTCAATTTGAAGAAATCTAATATCAATGTTGCTGTTGAAAATAACGAGATTGATTTAGGGACTATTCCTTTATGCGATAATGCAAGCACAAACTTTGCAATAAATAAACTAAATGTTCAGGGCGGCAGCGTTAAAGTGAAATCAATTCAAGCCGAAGAATTCATACTTGATATTGTAGTAGGCGAATCCATTAGTAGCAATAAAGAAGTTAAAGTATTTTATGTTGGAAACAAGGAAGGAAATATTGAAGAAGAAATCACGATAATCTTCGAACCTTGCGACTATGAAGTGAAATTCACAGCAAAAGCAAATGCAATTCCACCTTCGTTCAATTTGTCAAAATCCGAAATTACAAGGACAGATGCGAAAAAAGATGTAGAAATCAATGAGACAATCACAATCACGAACAATAGTCCTTATCAAGTAAAATATAGTATTTACAACACTTTGCCAATTATTTCTTTCCAAACAAGTTCATTTTCTCTTAATCCTAACTTATCAGATGATTTCAATATCATAATTAAACCCGATAGTGATGATAAAGAATATTATGATACGCTAACTATTGTTTCTGAACCTTGTGCTGATACTATTGCAAGAATACCAGTCCACATCAAAACATCAAATAATTATGCAAGTGGAACAATTAAAATTGACCTTCCGCAAGCAATAAGCGGCGATGTTGGCGAAACAATTATAATCCCCGTAAAACATACAACAAATTTTGATATTTCAAAGGCTGATATTTCAAAATTAACATATTATTTCTCGTATAATGGCAAGCAGATTTATCCCCAGGATGCTGGATTAAATTCAAGCTCGAGTTTTGCTTATACAATGATTTTTACCGAAGAAAGCATCAATAGTGCAACATTGCAATCACTATTTACAAACCAGCCACCTAATCAACAGGCGATTGATTTCAATTTGACATTTCTTATGCTTCAAACAAATGAAATTGTTAATAATTTAAAGCTCGACTCGGTTAATGTGGAATCGAAAGGCAAAATTTCTGTAGAAACCGATTCAACTATTATCAATACAAATGTTGATTGCGACTTAACTAATCGTAATATATTTATTGATAATAGTTCATTCTCGCCAATTATTGAATATAAAGACAATCAAATCAATATTGAATTCAATACTGCAATTGATGGGAAAGTGGATATCAATTTGTATAACAATTCAGGGGAATTGGTGCAGAATAATAATTTTGGTTCAGTTAATTATGGCACTTACCAAACTCAACTTGATGTATCAAAATTAATTAGCGGAGTCTATTTCATAGAAGTAAAAACACCAATGGGAACTTTTACTAAGAAGATAATTATCGTAAGATAAAAGAATTTAAATATTAATAATTAATTTTAGAATAATTATTTTGTTTTCCATAATTGCCACCAAGCAACCGAAGGGTCTTGGTGATGTTCCCAATGATAACCAAAGAAATAACAGCTAACCATAGCCCATAAATGATTCTTATGTAGTGTACGAGAATTATGTGGCATCATTTCATTTGTATGCGGATATTTATGTGGCATATATGTTCCGAAATAGAATAGTTGAAAAGTACCGAGAAAAGCTGGAATAATCCAAAATAACCACAAATTTAGTTCATTAACATTTCCTAAATACTTCAACAAATTTTAAGCAATTCCCATAGCAATAATTTGAGTAAGAGTAGAATATCTAAAAAAGAATATTATCCACCAAACAAAGAAATTTTGTGATTTTACGTAAAAGTCAGGGTCTTTCTCTGTGCCTGGATATTCGTGATGAAGATTATGATTTTTCAACAATCTATTAAAAGACATTCCTGCAAACAGAAATGTTGATATTGCTCCGATTGTGTTGTTAATTATCTTGTTTCTTGATATTGTGCTGTGCATTGAATCGTGAGCTGTAATAAATAAACCGGTGTATAGATATCCTTGAATAAGAATATGGAGATAAGTCCAAATACTGCTGAAATCTATTGAAAAGTAGAACAATAAATAAATTAAGTGTATTGCCCATATAGATATAATGGATAAAGCAATTATAATTCCCATTTTATTTTACTCCTATTTTGAAAAGTATATTTAATAATTGGAAAAAGAATAATTCAGAGAAGAATATATATAAAAGAAAATTTGCATTAATTTTCAATTTTGATTTGACTATTATGTACGAAAATATACTGCTGATTATAAACCAAGCGATATAATTTTGAATTGGAATTACATCAGTAGAAAAACCAGAGGCATCATTCCAGAACCAGTAATTTAAATTAATAGCAACAGGTTCCATAGCATAATCAAACACCACTGCAATTATACCGGTAGCAAGTGCCTGTAATTCTTTGATTTGGGTTAGTTTGGTTGCTAAAGTAGTTGATGAGACAATTACAATTAGCCAATTAATGCTAATTACTATGGGAACATTTAGTATTTCTAAAAACCCATAACTTAACACATCGCTATATGAATAATCGCCAAAAATTATTCCGTATTTTTCGCCAATGATTTCAATAATAAGTGTTGCAACAAGTATGATTGTCATTATAATAATATTGCTTTTGAGATTTTCTTTGTTTTGAAATCTAAATAAAAGAAATATCGCACTGATATTAACAAAAAGTAATACTATTGGAGTTAGAAGTAGCATAATGTCTTTTAGAAATATATGCCCAACCACGCCAACAGAGAATAGTATAATTACAACTATTGAAAAAAGTTTGTTTAAATTTGTCTGCCTTTCCATACGTTCTTTTTGGATTTTGTTTTATAAACTGAAATTAAAGATAATAAAAAAAACATAATAAATTGGGGAATGTGTAAAATCAAATTCACCAAAACTGATTGTTTGGATATTGAAGATAAACCAGATCTATTGATAATTATGAAAAAAATTGGCACTATGTACCAAATATTAAAAAATATACCAAAAAATGGGTAAATAAGCGTAAAGCTAATTAAACCGACAGCAAAAATAAATACAACTGGATTTATTTTAAAACCCGGATAGAAATTTTTGGAAAACCCATTAATACTTGATTTAAATCCATCATATTTGCCTTCAATAATTTCGGAAATCTTTCCACCAACTTTGCTATTTTTTTCAAACAAATCTACTTGGAAACCGCGTTTTTTTAATAGCAAAGCAATAGCCAAACCACCAATTCCACCGCCAATTATCGCTACTTTCTTATTCATATTTGTAGATTATTTTGATTTCTTTACAAATTGTTTTGCCATATCATAAAAAAGTATCCATAACGAAACCATCGCAAATGAATAAAGTGTATCCTCGACTGGTATTGTTAGTAGTCTTATAGCCAAATTTTCATTATCATTATAACTAACTACTGGAATTGAAGTTAGCAAATAATTTACTATTGTAAATGGAATATATGAAACAAGCAAAGTTATCCAAAAATTTGTTTTATTTAGTGTCTCTGATTTTGTTATAGCAGCAATCAAAAACACTAATGCCGCAAAAAGAGTAACGATGAAAGTATAATTTAACTCAATTACAAAAAAACTTGCTATAAATATTAAAAAAGAGATAATCCATCGAAGATTAATTGGGAAATTGAATGTTTTTGTTGGGAAATAGTGATTGAAGGTTTCATAAGTAAAGATTATGCTATAAGGGACTGTGATAAAAAATAATATTTCTTCGAGTGGAAGGCTAAAATATTGCAAACCAATTGTGTGACTTGCCGAAAAACTCCAATCACCTCGGATAGTCGCAAAATGATCCCAAATAATGAAGAATGTGCTTACAATCGCTAATGAAAAAAGCAGGTAAAAGAAATTTTTGTAATATTTAATATTTTTTTCAAAACTTAATCCAAGTGGGACAAGAATGATGAATATGTTAATTATCAGATATGTCATTGTAATTTATATAACTTAATTAATTTATTTTGCTTATCTTTACTTATTCGCTTGGAATCTACCAAGAAATCTGCAATACCTTTTTGTATATCTTTGTCCAATAAAGTAAAATCTTCCTTGAGTAATAGATTGTATATGTTTGCAGCATCGCTTTCCTTTTCTTGTTGATACCCCAAAAAATCGGGAATATAGTGCAATACAGAAAACCGCATAAAGCGTATTTCAAGGTTGGATTTGTCTAATTTGATTGCTTTTTCCAATAATTCCAAACCTCCTTGTAGTTTTTTTAACTTTGTGTATGGATTAAAAGAATGTTTTGCTTCGAGAGTTTTATAAACTCCAAAATAAGCAAGATTCATCGGTTGAGTATAATTTACTTTCTCTCCAAAGTTCTTTACAATGTCGTTCCAAAATATTTTCATCAACTTTTGGTTTTCAACTGCTGAATAGAAACTTATTCGCAACTTATCTAAATCTGGTTCGTTCAAAAATTCCTTTTGTAATTTGAATAAATCTTTGTGAATTTGACGTGGATTTTTTTCATTTTCAAAGAAAACTGAATATAGTGGATCTAATTCAATCATTTTTAATGGATTAGGGACTTTTATAGAATTGAATAGCTCGTCCATTTCGTAGGTCAGCGACATAAATGAAGGACCAGTATCAAATGTGAAGTCATCAATCTTTAATTGATTTAGCCTACCACCGATTGAATTGTTCTTTTCAAGAATTGTAACTTTGGTACCGAGTGAAGCAAACCTGAGAGCAGTTGCGATTCCACCAAGCCCAGAACCGATTATTGTAATATTTTTTGCCATATTTTGTTTTATTTTTAGTTAAGACGAATAGAATTTTATTTATTTATATGATTATTTTAATGATATTTCTTACTTTTGCATTAGAAATTTTAACAATTCAATAAAAAAGGAATTATTATGAAAAGATTTACTTCCATCATCCTTGCAGTTGCTTTTATTTTAGCAATCTTTGTTTCCGCACCGCAAGTTTCCTCCGCAGCAAAATATAACCAAAACATTGCAGCAAATCCATTAGGATTAATTTTTGGGGTTTTGAATGTTACTTACGAACAACAAATCCAACCCAAAAATTCATTTACAGTATCCGGTTCTTATTACTCATATAGTACCGATTGGGCTGCTGGAACTATTGGTGGTTCATATCGTTTCTATTTGATGCAAGAAGACAAAAGAGCAATTGAAGGATTTAGCTTTGGACCATTAGCTCAAATCGCTTTTTGGTCATATAATGGCTCTTCTGCAAGTGCTTACAAAGGCGGAACAGTATTTTATATTGGTGCAGAATCTGCATACAAATGGGTATTTGCCAAGAATTTCTCAGTTGAGCCAATATTCTCACTATTCTTCCCATTAAATCAAGTTTCAGGTTTAAGTGGATTCCAATCTTATGGATTAGGCGTGAATTTAGGTTACGCTTGGTAAAAAGCAATACTGAAATAAAATCAACATACCTTCCGAAGGTTCCAAACCTTCGGAAGGTAGTAGAATTATCATTTATTTGCCTGATTTTGTTCTATTATCATATTTACACAGCAGTTGACAATTCTCTATTACTGTTTTTCCACCACTATGCCAAGGTATAATGTGGTCAGCCTCCATTTCTGATATATCAAAAGGCTTTTTACATATTGGACAAATGCCATTTTGGGATTCATAAACCTTTCTTTTGGTTTTATCATCAAATTGACGAAGGCTCAAATGCTTTTCTTCTCTTGTTAAAATATATAAATAAATCCCTTTTACATTTTGAACTTCATCATCATCAATCAATTTCAAGATTTCCTCTTCTAATGCTTTGGTATCATACATTTCATTTTTATATTTATTGTATAATTTTCCCCAATCAATCCCTTTCATTTCCTTTCTATAATTTGGAAATGTGGTTTGCACCCAAGTTATTACGGTTTGGAAATATATCCACAAAGCAGAAGCGTTTGGATCGTGCTGATGCACCGACATATATTCCTCAATTTTGCCTCCCGAAATCCAATCAATTGCTGTTTCTAAATATTCTTGTCTTATCGGAGAGCCATTCAAATAATTATGACCAATACTATATGCTGCACAGCCATTTTTACTGAAATATCTTTTAGCATCCGAAACCCACGAACCAGCATAAACGGCATTTCGCAATTCTTGCTCGGTTAGCTTCTCGCCGGCAATATTAATCGTTCTGAACCATTCTAATTTTTCGCTATCTGTACCGCTACAAAGATAAATCATCAATTTATAATTTAAGATTTTTTCCTGTTCATCATTCTGAAGATTGTGAAAATACTTCTGTTCGAACGAAAAATCGCCAGCAATATACTGACAAATAGAAATTGTGCGTTGTTGTCCGTCAATAACTTCGTAATTTAAACCTTCGGAAGGTTCCAAACCTTCCGAAGGTTCTCTTACAGCCCAATACATCACATTCAAGGGAAAATCTTTCTTGATTGTATTAATCACAGCATCGCGCTGCTTATCTTTATAAATAAATTCCCTTTGATAAGGCGGGCGAATGTCTAATTTACCGCCATAACCAACTACCCCCGCTTCGGCATTATCTTTATAACCCTCTGCTAATTCTCTTACCGTAATTTCTTTTAATTCAATTTTCATAAT
>DYLM01000140.1 GCA_020722095.1 Chloroherpeton thalassium | reverse complement strand
CCTTCAATTCTGGCTCCGATAAATACATCCTGTAATGCCTTATAAAATTTTTGTTCTTTTGTCATATTTCTGTATAATCTTAAATTTATCCTTATTGGTTAAATACACAAAACTTCCTCGAGATAAAAATAAGAAAAATTTTGTTTAACTTTCGTTTGATGAAACTTGCGTAGCAATTTCATAATCTCTTTTCCGCCTATGAAGTTAAACGAAGGGAACAACATCATCATAATTTACGGTCTTCTTTTTGTGAAAGGCGGGTTTTCGAATTGGGTATAATGGTTGATGGTATGGTTAGTTGCCGATTGCGGGCGATTTCCTGTCAAGATACATGAAAGTTGAAAGCGGGCTATAACCCTTAAATAACCTACTATCCCGGCAATTTTTTATACGGCGTGTTATGCCCTGTTTTTATTTTTTCAAAATCATTTATTGTTTTAAATACTTGATGATTCTTAGGGAAAACCAAAGTAAAATAGTCTTTTGCTTTACTCATACACTCGGATGCTTTACTCTAATTTTCAAGGTTTAAATATACTAATCCTAAGTGAAATGTTAGATTTCCCAAAATTTCACTTTCCTTATGTAATTTGATTAAATCATTAAATATCTCAATAAGTAAATGCTGCTTTTTATTTGTAAAATATATGTCAATTAAATTACTCGGAACTGTAGGATTTTTAGGCTCAATTTCAAAAAGCTTTATAGAATATTTTTTTGCCTCTTCGTTTAGCTGTTGAATTAATGCTTCCTCGATTATTTTTTTCAGATATTTATAATGAGTAGGAAAACATTCTATCCCCATAACATAACTCTGAAATGCATTTTTATAATCGTCCATTTCCTTATACCAGTCTCCGATTTGAAAATATTTATCCGCTTTTTCTTCATTATCTTTCGATTTTTCAATTGTGCTAAGACATTGCTTAATCACCTGATTGTTATCAAATTGGATTTTCGCGGGTTCTGCAACCCTTAGAATATGTTGAAGCTTCCTAAGGTTTTTGTTTAAAAGTTCTTTTGGAGTGAATAGAACAACAAAAAAAATGTGATTATCAAATTCTATAAATCCTGTGACTTCAATAGCAGGGTAACTTGGAATATCGGCAATCCGAATCTTAGTAGTTCGTCCGTCAGCTCGTTTTACAAGATCGTTATAAGTGAATTTTGTTTTACTATCGATTTGTAAAATATTTGCGTTTTGGAATTCAATAAGAAGTTGAATGTTGGAATTATTATCATCTCGTTCCCAAAATTGCATATACATCCATTCATTTCTCTTTTGAGCTTCTTTAAGTGTCAATCCTCGCTGGTGTATTGTAGCGAATGAATTTACTCTATCAACTAAGTCAAGAACCCACCCAAATGGGGCAGGTACAATAACACAAAAGTGTCCTACGTAAGGGATTGCACGAAATCTTTGAAATTTTTTTAATTCACCAAAGTTAATTATATCCAACTCAACTTTCTGATTGCCATAATAAGCCCTGTTTATTGCAGCTTTTGAATATCCTTTTTGAGTGATTAAAACTCCTTGGTGTGCCCCAACATCTTCAACCATTGAGCAAAAGCTTTCAACTACTTTTACATCAATTTTCTTGAAAAAATATTTACAGTCAACTGCAATTGAAATTATGTACCCTGCTATTTCTCCTTCGATTAAAACATCAATTTGTCTGGGTGTTTTTGAAAATTTTCCGAGAACTTTTTGATCACAAGAAATTCTCGCTTCAGGGTATGTCTCCTGAAAATAACTTAAAATTTCTTTTTCGTACTTTTTCCAATTCATATTCCGTATGTGTCTTTAAAATAGGGCATAACGGTTTGCAAGTATGGTTAGTTGCCGATTTAACTTTCCCTGCCTTGTCCGTTTACACTAATATACAAATATTTTTACATTGTCTGCGTGCCACTGCACTGGCAATTAAATATGCCTGCTGTTATGCGCTGCCCAATTTAATTATAATTCTAAAGTGTCAAGTAAAACAGTCTGTATTTTAAGTATTTCAGTCATTCCTAACTGACCTCTTTTCCTTGTAATCCTATCAACAGATATTGTTCGTATTTGATGGCACAATGCAAAACTATCTGATGTCAATCCCCCTTGTCCCTTATTAAGTTTTACGATTGTATATAAGCTATATTTAGGGAAAGTTGTTGTACATGGAACTATAATAATCAGTCCCAATTGTATAAATGCCTTAATTACAACACATGGTCTATCATATCCTTGCTCATGTCCTTTAACTTCTTTAGGTGGTTTACCTAAATCAATATCTACAATGTCACCCTTTTTATATCATAAACTCATGAATTAAACAGTGATTTACCATAATCATTAATATCCATTTCCGCAATTTGCTTTTGTTCTTTCATAAAATTTTCATCAATAATCATATCCAATGACGCAAATTTTTGTGATCGTTGCTTGATTAGGCCCATTTCAGTTGAAATTGCAGAATATAATTGTGCTGCATCTGCAACTAAAGATGCTAATTCATTAATAGTTTCGGGTGAAATAGGTAGTTTTTCATCATAAATGAGAGAAGCTGCCAGTGCAACATATTCAATATACAAAGATGAATTTGTCCAGTCAACAATTTTTTGAGCAGTTGAATCATCTGGGACACCTAATGCAATTGATGTAACAAATTGCTCATAATTAATTGTTGACAATTTAGGTACTTGATATTCAATATTTTCCTTAGTAAAATCTTCACTATTAATTATAGCATTAACTACTCTCCTATTACATCGCAAAGCAAAAAGTAAATTTTCAGATAATATTTGAAGCTTGGGTTCAGCATTATACTTTTCAATCTCAAGGTATACGTCGTTATATAGATCGTTAAAACCAAACGCTTTATTTTTTAATAACCATTTAATTGCTTTAACTCTAAAATTAAATATCTTGGAA
>DYLM01000040.1:17894-19408 GCA_020722095.1 Chloroherpeton thalassium | reverse complement strand
ATTCACAATCGATAATACATTACCTTTTGTAAGCAATGTTGAAGTAAATTGTGATGGCACTCCTGTATCTGGATATACTTATAATACTGCTGCAAGAGTAACATTCAGCGAGGCAGTTTATAGTGCTAATAATGCAACTGGTGCAATAAGTTCCACACAATTTGAAATTATTCTAACATCAACAGGTGGAGGCGCTTATTTAACAAGTTGGGGCTTTATCGGAACACCTGCCGCAGGATTAACAACTCAAAATGTATCATTAAATATGAGTGGTACTGTACTTGGTAACGAAAAAGTTCGTGCTGACCAAACTGCTGCAGGAACTATTTATGACCGAGCTGGTAATGCAATGGCAAGAGTTGCAGATGATGTTGATCCTAATTGGGACTATGCAAAAATTCAACTTGTAATTCTTTCTCAACCTACAGATACATCAGTTTGCCAAACAGGTAGCACAACAATGACAATCTCCGCACAAGGTGGTTTATCAGTTACTTATCAATGGCAATATGATAATGCAGGAACTTGGACAAATGTACCTGATGATGCTACATTTGATAATCCAACAACATCTATTTTGACTATCAATAGTCCTACTTATGCAATATGGAATGGTGAATCATTCCGTTGCGTAGTAACAAATGATTGTGGTAGTGATACCTCAAATATCGCTACGTTAACAGTAACTCCTGCTACTGCAATTACAACACAAGCAAGCAACCAAACTGCTTGCTACGGTTCAGTAAATGATGATTTCGCAGTCGTTGCTACTGGCACTGGCACAATTACTTATGATTGGGAATACAACAATTCTGGAACTTGGGAAGATGTAACCAATGGACACCCAGCAGGTGCAACATATTCTGGTGGAACAACAGCAACATTAAATGTTAGCGGAACAACAATCGCAGTAGGCACATATTCTTATAGAGTAAATATTCATTCAGATTGTGGTTCAGATGTAACATCATCTACATATACATTAACAGTGAATGCATTGCCAACAGCTTCGTTATCAGTTGGCGGTACTGGTACAATTTGTACAGGCTCTTCAACTAATATTACAGTTGCATTATCTGAAACTGGTGTTAGCTATCAATTACGAAATGGCACAACTAATGTTGGTTCAGCAGTTGCTGGCACAGGTGGTACAATCAATTTACCAACAGGCAATTTGACTGCAACTACAACATTCAATGTTTTAGCAACAAATACTACAACATTGTGTTCAGTTCAATTAACAGAAACAGAAACAGTAACAGTAGAAGCAACACCAGTAGCTGGTTCTCTTGCAAAAACACCAGATGCAGCATCAGTTTGCGAAGGTACTAACGTAAGTGCAGCTTTAACAGCAGGCTCAGGTGGAAATGGTACAGATGTGTTACAATACAGCTTTGATACTGATACTTGGACTGATTATACATCAGGTTCAAATATTTCTACAACTGGTCGTGAATTTGTATATATTAAGACCTACCGCAATGCTACAGCTTGTGATCCAAGCAGTGAAGTGG
>DYLM01000040.1:0-17794 GCA_020722095.1 Chloroherpeton thalassium | reverse complement strand
GTATATATTAAGACCTACCGCAATGCTACAGCTTGTGATCCAAGCAGTGAAGTGGTTGTTCAGTGGACAGTAGAAAAAACCCCAGTAGCTGGAACACTTGCTAAAACACCAAATACAGCGGCAGTTTGTGCTGGTACTAACGTAAGTGCAGCTTTAACAGCAGGCTCAGGTGGAAATGGAACAGATGAATTACAATATAGTTATGATAATTCAACTTGGAATGCTTATACATCTGGAAATAACATCACAACAACTGGTTATGCTAATGTGTATGTTAGAACAAGAAGAATGGCAACTTATTGCACTCCTTCAGCATATACAACAGTAAGCTGGACAGTAAATCCATTACCAACGGCAAGCATAAGTGGAACAACTCCTGCTTGTACAAGTACATTATTAACAGCTTCAACCAATGCTACAACTCCTTCATATCAATGGAAATTAGGCGGTTCTAATATTTCAGGAGCAACCTCATCTACATACACAGCAACTGCTTCAGGTACTTATACAGTGACTATTACAGATGGCTCAACTGGTTGTTCAAATACATCAGCAGATTATGCAGTAGTAATTGACGCAATGCCTACAGCTTACAACGTGACTGGCGGACCATTCTGTGCTGGTGGAAATATCAGTATTGGATTAAGTAACTCGCAATCAGGTTATAGCTACACATTGTACAAAGATGCTGAATCAATGGGTGCATCCTATACTCAAACAGGAACTGGAAGCGCTTTGACATTCACAGTAAACAGTGCTGCTGCAGGAACATACACTATTCAGGCAACAAACGGCACTTGCCAAGTTGCAATGACAGGTAGCGCAACAGTGAATCCTGCTCCGACAGCAAATGCAGGTGCAGATGCTTCTACATGCGTAAGCTCAGCATACACAGTATCAGATGCAAGTGCAAGCAACTATGCTTCAATCGCATGGACTGAAGACGGTGCTGGTTCAATCACAGCAGATGCAACTACACTAACTCCTACTTATACACCAGCAGCTGGCGATGCAGGCAATACAGTAACCTTAACATTGACAGCAACTGCTTTGGGTGGCTGTACAAATGTATCAGATACAAAAGCGTTGTATGTTTATCCTGCATCAGTAGGCGGAACTGCAACAGCAACTGCATCTACAGTATGTAGCGGCACAGGCACTACAATTACATTGACTGGTTACACTGGAACAATTCAGTGGCAATCATCAACAAATGGTACTGATTACAGTAATATTACAGATGCAACAGCATCAACATTGAATACAGGTAATTTAACAGCAACAACATATTACCGTGCAGTAGTAACAAGTGGAAGTTGTTCAAGTGCAAATTCAAGTGTAGCAACAGTAACAGTGAATCCTGCATTTACAGCAGGAGCAATTGCTTCTGGTGATGAAACAATATGTTATAATGGCGATCCAGCAAATATAGCAGAAGGAACAGCCGCAAGTGGTGGCGATGGCACATACATTTATAAATGGCAATCAACAACAGCTGCAACACCAGTAGAAGGTGATTGGTCAGATATAAGTGGAGCAACATCTACAAGTTATGACCCACCAACAGGCTTAACTACAACTACAAAATACCGTAGATTAGTAAGCGATGAACTATGTTCAGGTGGTTATGTAGCATCAAGTGGAGTAAGAACAGTAACAGTAAGACCACAAGTAACTGGTACAATCAGTGGAACAGCAACAATATGTGCTGGAAGTTCAACACAAATTAGTGTTGCTTTAACAGGAACTGCAAACTGGTCATTAACTTATACAGATGGCACAACACCTGTAACTGTAACTGGCATTACAGCAAGTCCTTACACATTCAATGTAAGTCCAAGTGCAACGACAACCTACACTTTAACAGCAGTAAGTGATGCAAATTGTACAGGTACATATAGCGGAAGTGCAGTAGTAACAGTAAATCCATTACCAACAATTACATTGGGAGCAAGTCCAAGTGTATGCGCAGGTATTACAAGTGCTAACTTGCCATATACAGGTACAACAAATTCACCAACACAATACAGAGTTGACTTCGATGCAACAGCTGAAGGTCAAGGATTTGCAGATGTTGTTTATACTGCATTACCTGCAACTCCGATAACAATTACGGTACCTGGAGGTGCAACAGCAGGAACATACAATGCAAATCTATATGTAAAGAATGCAAACAATTGCGAAAGTGCAGCAACAGCCTTTACAGTAGAAGTGAAAGCATTGCCGACAATTACATCAGCAAGCGTAAGCCCAACAAGTGCATGTGGCAGTGGAACATTTACATTTAGTGCTACTCCAAGTGCGGGAACAGTAGTTTGGTACACAGCATCAACTGGTGGAAGTGTTGTAAGTGATGTGACAGATATTGTTTTATCAACAACAACAACATATTATGCAGAAGCAGTAAATGGAAGTTGTGTTTCAGCAGCAAGAACAGCTGTAACTGCAACAGTAAATCCATTACCAACACCAAGTATAAGTGGTGATAATAGTGTATGTGCAGGAGAAGCAGGAGTTGTATATAGTACAGCAAATGTATCTGGACATACATATTCTTGGACAGTAACTGGTGGAACAATAACATCAGGAGCAGGAACAAACTCAATCACAGTAACTTGGGGAACTGGTACAACTGGAACAGTAGATGTAACAGAAACAATAACAGCAACAGGATGCTCTGCAAATGCAACACAATTAACAGTAACAGTTAATCCTCTTCCAGATGCTGATATCACTGCAAGTGGTGCTACTACATTCTGCCAAGGTGGAAGTGTAACATTGACTGCAGATGAACCAACAGATGGTGGAACTACTTACCAATGGAGAGAAAGTGGCACTGCTATCACTGGTGAAACAGGACGCACTTATGTTGCTACTTCAAGTGGAAGCTATACAGTAACAGTTACTAAGAATGGTTGTTCAGCAACAACTGCCACAGCAACAACAGTAACAGTAAATGCATTGCCAGTAATCACTACTACAGCAACTAATCAAACTCGTTGCGGAAGTGGTGATGTAACATTCACAGCTGCTACAACATCAACAAATGGGGTTATTGATTGGTCAGCATCTACTGACTTTGCAAGTTACACTACTGGTACTTCGAAGACTGTATCAATTACAGCTGGCACAACTGAGAATTACTACTATCGCGCAAGAAATACTGCAACTGGTTGCATTAGCACATATCTAACAGTATCAGGAACAGCATATACATTACCTTCAACAACTATTACTGGTAACACAACTGTAGTAGTAAGCACGGACTTAAACTTATCCTCAGCAGATGCAATGACCACTTATAACTGGACTGCAACAGGTAGCCCAACAATTACAAATGCAACATCGCAAACAGCAACATTTAACTGGTCGTCTACTGGTAATTATACAGTAACATTAACTTACACAAATGCAAATGGATGCGAAAATACAGCAACTCACAATGTAGAAGTAACTGGTTCTCCAATTACTCCAACTAAGTTGAAGATTACAAACATTGTATCTCAAACTTCTGGAACTGCATTTAATGTAACTGTTCAATCAGTTGACGATGGCGATAATCTTGGAAATGTTACTTCTGCTACTGGCTTTACATTATCAGTCAATACTGGTAGTGGAACATTATCAGGAACAGTTTCTGGGACTATTGCAAGTGGATCAAATTCCGCAACAGTATCAGTAACATACACTAAGAACGGTGGAGAAACTGGAGTTAGCTTACTTGCAACACGAACAAGCGGTATGGCATTAGCCAATGGAACAAGCAATACATTTACTGTTTTGGCTGCCGAGCCAAGTCAAGCTGCAATTAGTTCAATTTCGAGAACAACTACTACAGCAACTGTTAATCTAACAGCTGGCGGTGGCAGTAGAAGACTTCTTGTTATCCAACAAGGAAATGGTAGTACAATTGCCTCCCCAACAGATGGTAATAGATATACTGCTAACCCTGTATATTCTTTAGGTGAAGACTTAGGAAGTAGCACTTATGTTGTTCTTGATAGTAATGTTACCTCAGTATTAATTACAGGTTTGCAAAGAAATAAGACTTTATATACAGTTCAAGTATTTGAAATGGCTTGGGATGGCTCAAATGATGAAACAGTTAATTACAATACTTCTTCAGCTGCGAAAATGAGCTTTAGAACATTACTCAAGGAAAGTGAAAACGAGGGAAGTTTGATAAGTGGAAACAGCTTGCAGATGACTTCGGTTAATCCAAATCCAGCAACTGAGAATGTTAACTTTACGATATACGCAGACGAGATGGCACCTTCAAACATCGAAATTGTGAACGAAGTAGGTGCGGTAGTTATGGCTCTACAAAGAGACTTATCTATTGGTGAAAACCACATCAGCTTGAACATCAATTCCGAGAAGGGTGGATTGCCATCGGGTACTTACTTCTTACGAGTAACTTCCGGCGGTGAAACAATACAACAAAAATTCATCTATATGCCGTAATGATTTCTTGAAATCACTTCTCTCCGAATAGGGGAGAAGTGGTTAAATTGATACAAAATTAAAAGAGGTTGCTAATAAAATAGCAGCCTCTTTTTTATTTAATAAAAATTGAAAATATGAGATAGTATAGACTAAATTGTTAAATTTATTAATTTATCAAAAAAAATTCTACCTGAATGTATTATTTATTCAAATCTTTTTATTAATTTTGCAAAAAAAAGGAATAGAATATGTTTGCAATACCTACAAAATGGAAAATTACTTTTGCAATACTATTTGGAGCAATTTTTGGATTGGGTGCTTATACTTTTCAAGCATCTAATGCAGCATCTTACCTTTCCGATTCGCCTAAAACTTGCATAAATTGTCATGTGATGAATTCCTATTATTCATCTTGGGCTCATAGTTCACACGCTCGCTTTACTAATTGTAATGATTGCCATGTTCCACACGATAATGTAATCAATAAATATATTTTCAAAGCAAAAGATGGTTTGAGGCACGCTACGATTTTTACTTTACGAGCTGAACCACAAGTAATTTTAATTAAAGAAGAAGGTAAACACGCTGTTGAGTCTAATTGTATTCGATGCCACGAAAAGCAAATTGAGAATACAAATATGACAACTTATATGAATCCAAATTCTGATAAATTCGAAAATAGATACTGTTGGAATTGCCATCGCGAACACCCACATAGAAAAGTAAATAGTTTATCTTCAGCTCCAAATGAACTATCCACTGAAACAAGAAAAAAAGAATAAATTGATTTTCAAAACGAAATAAATTATTAAAAATTAATAAAAGGTATTTTATGACTGATCAAAAACCAATTAAGGGCAACAAAGTATACTGGGGTATTTTTATTGTTGCAATCGTGGGCTTCTTTTTATTGGGGTTATTAGCATCTTCAATAACTCAAAGAAAAGCCGAGAAAGAATTTGTGTATAAACCAGTGGTTCAAATAAGCGACCACGAAACTCGCAACGAAGTTTGGGGAGAAAATTTCCCCAGAGAATTTGAAACATACAAAAAAACACTCGACACAAATTTGCGGACTAAATTCAACGGCAATGTTTTTCGTGATGCATTAGAAGAAGATCCAAGAATGGTTGTTCTTTGGGCAGGTTATGCTTTTTCACGCGATTACAATCAGCCGCGCGGACACGCTTATGCTATCAAAGATGTTCGAAAGACACTAAGAACTGGTGCTCCAATGAATGGTGAAGGCGATTTGCAGCCAACAACTTGCTGGACTTGTAAGTCTCCCGACGTGCCAAGATTGATGGCAGAAAAAGGAGTAGAGAACTTTTACAAAGGAAAATGGTCTTCGATTGGGCACGAGATTGTAAATCCTATTGGCTGTGGTGATTGCCACGACCCTAAAACTATGAATTTAAAAATAACCCGTCCGGTTTTAATAGAAGCTTTCGAAAGACAAGGGAAAGACATTACGAAAGCAACTCACCAAGAAATGCGTTCGTTGGTTTGTGCTCAATGTCATGTGGAATATTATTTCAATAAAAAGAAAGTTGAAGGTGCAGCCTATTTAACATTACCTTGGGACAAGGGTATGACAGTTGAAAAAATGGAAGAATATTATGACGAATATGAATTTACCGACTTTACTCATAAGCTAAGCCGAACACCAATATTAAAAGCACAACATCCAGGCTATGAAATGCACATGTTGGGCATTCACGGACAACGCGGAGTTGCTTGTGCAGATTGCCATATGCCTTATATTTCGGAAGGCGGACAAAAGTTCACAAGCCATCAACAAGTTAGTCCTTTGCAACATATTGATAAAACTTGTCAAGTTTGCCATAGGGAAAGCGAAGAAACATTGAGAAATAACATCTACGAAAGACAAGATAAGATTTATGAAAACAAGATAAAACTTGAAGATATCTTAGTTCGTTTGCACGTCGAAGCCAAAAAAGCTTGGGATTTAGGAGCAACTGAAGCTGAAATGAAGGATATTTTGAAAGGAATTAGGGCTGCGCAATGGAGATGGGACTTTTCGGTAGCAAGTCATGGAGCTTCATTCCACGCACCAATTGAAGTATTGAGAATTATGGCAAATGCAATTGCAATAGGTAATGAAACTCGAGTTAAATTAGCGAGAATTTTGGCAAAATATGGATTTAATCAAGAAGTTCCATATCCCGATATTGCTACAAAAGCAAAAGCACAAGCTTTTATTGGTTTGGATATGCCAAAATTAAATGCAGAAAAGCAAAAATTCTTAGATACAGTTGTTCCACAATGGATTCAGCAAGCAGAAGCTCGCGAAAGCAAATGGAAAATTGTAAGATACTAATTCCACACAAATAATAAAATAAAATTTTGTTTGAAATATTAGAACCTTCCGAAGATTCGATTTTTTGGAAGGTTTTTTGTTAAGCGAATCATTCTTGCGTAAACGGCTTTAATTACAAAAATAATATTTTAATGACTACTAATTTTCAAAAAAAGCAATTCATAATTCTTAATTTATAGTTAAATTTGCAATAAACTATTTTTGCAAATGAGATTACAAATAACTTTTAAGCCTGAAAAGAATATTTTCTTAATTCCTACAAATTATAATTATGAATTAAGTTCAATTATTTATAAAATAATGTCAACTTCTGGACCAAATTTTACAAAGTGGCTTCATTCACGAGGTTTTACTTTAGAAGGTGCGAAAAGATTCAAGTTCTTTAATTTCTCACGATTGTTTTTTCAAGAAAAGGAAGTTCAAGGAGAGGTAATTAAAGCCAAAGGCAATTTCAAATTAATTTTTAGCTCACCTATTGACGATTCTGTGCTGACCACATTTATTTCAGGTATGATGGAGTTTAATAAAGAAATTTATATAGGCAATAGAGATGTAGGAACCAAAGTAAGAGTGCATTCTATCAACATTTTACCTTACCCCGATTTTCAATATAAGTCGAAATATATAATGTTATCCCCAACAGTTGCAACAATTCAGGATGAAAACAGAAAAATTGTCTTTTTAGAACCAAATAATGAAAGGACAATTGATGCTTTAAGGAAAAATCTTGTTAATAAATATGAAACTCTTTTTATGGAAAAATGCCCATATAATATAGATTTCTCATTTGATGAAAATTATATAAAAGCAAGCATTGAGAAGAATATAATAAAAAAAGTTTCAATAAAAGCAAGTTCAGATAAAACAATTTTAATAAGAGGATTTATGTTACCTATTGAAATAAAAAGTGATGTTAAAGTACAGAAACTCGCTTATGAAACTGGAATTGGAGAGAAAAACTCATTAGGCTTTGGGATGTTAGAAATTGCAAAAAAATAATTAGAAATTTATTTTATCCAAGTTCCCAGAAAAATAATTTACAAGATTTCTGATACTTTCGATGTTTATTTCTTCATATCGATTATTTATGTCGTCTAAATGTGCTATTCTATTTCTTATTGATTTTAACTTTTTCAGATAATCAAAAGAATTTTTTACTTCTGATGTAAATATTTTATCGCCTTTATTTTTCAATTCTTCGGAGAATTGTTTTTGGGCATCAAATTTATTTTTAATTTGCTTTTGGCTTTTATATTTTTCTACAATAGCTTCCCAAAGTGTTAATATTGACTGACCATAATTATGATACTTGAGTTGTTGTTGAGATATTTTTAATAATTTATTAACTTTGTTACTTTGTTTATTTATATCATTAGAAAATTCTACAATTTTTGGGAATATATAATCAAAAGTTCTTGGAAAATTCTCTTTATCATATTTATAATCTGACAATTTTTTAGATAACTCAATAATATCATTATAAAGATTTGTATTGTATGAGAAAGAAATGTTTTTAATCATTTCACCTAAATCTTCTGATTTTTCATAATTATTCAATAGTCTTGATAAATCCTCTGGATCCTTATATTTTCGGAAAATTTCCGAAGCGTTTATCCATTGCAAAAGTTCTGAGAATATTCCAAATTCGAATATTGGTGCTTTCCCAACATTATTTGCTGAATATTGTAATTCTAATGCACCATAATAAATATTACCAATTTTAACTTTTCCGTCTTTTATCGAATTAATATAAAACAAAGTAAAAAGAATAAGAAATGGCTGATATCTTAATCCGTGAGTTATATCAAAGGAAATTTTACCTTGTGGAATATCTAATTTAATGATGTAATCGAATATTTCCCATAGTTGTTGCTCATTTTCTCCAACTGGAATTATATGACAAAAAGTTTTTACTTCAAAATATTCAGTTAAATAGTGTTCTAACCACTCAATTAGTTCTGGATTTTTATCTAAAGTTCGTTGCTCAACTGATTTCCATATTCTAGGAAAAATAGAAACTAATTCTTCATAATCAGAAGTTCGCTCTCTACTAATAATGGAATGAGCAAACAAGGTTTCCCACATTGAACTATTAGTGCCAAATATATGAACTTCAGAAAATTTATTTTTACTGAGTTTTATAATTGCTTCCCCGACAAATGGAGACTCACAAACTATTTTCTCAGTATCCGAATTTAAGAAGTATTTTGTTCTTTTATACTCTTTTGAATCAACATTTTGTAGTACTTTTTGACCAGTACCGAGTATTAAAAATAAAGTTTCCATTATAGATACTTAATAAAAATATCAACGACACTTTGTGGAATTATTATATCTTTTACTTTGTTCCTGTCAAGATTAGAAATATCTATTTCTAACGGTTCATTACTAATTACTTTTGTCTCGCCTTCAATTTTGGAGTTTGCAATTGCTAATAGCTTAAGTTCAGATTGTTCATAAGCACCCACCCACTTAATAGTTTCTTTTGGGTTAGATGATACAATAATCCCAGAGTTACATTTAGAAAAAATGAGATTATTCTTTCTATCAAGCTTGCCTCCAACATCAACTATAACAATTTTTTTTGTCTTGGAGGTATTTTCTATAGCATCAGCCATTTGCTCAGCAAATTCCTTTGTAAAAACACCGCTAAATCTAAAAACTTTCCCTTGCTCTTCCTTTACATCTCCAAACCAATCTCCTTCTCCATCAGGACAAGCCCTTATGATATATACATTCTCATTAAAAGCATCTGGTTTACTTTCTCTCAACTTATTTCTCAAAGCTTGAATGAAAACACTTTTGCCACTGTGAGGAGGTCCTCCAATAACTACTACTAAATTGTCTATTTGAATTGGAGTGCGTTCACTTTTAATTTTATCGATTTTTGCTTTTTCTATTAATGGTTGAAGTTCTTCTATAGGAATAATTCCTCCAATATTTCGCCCCTGTGGTATGTGATTTTGAACAACTATAGCACCTAATCGAGGATCGAAAGTCGCAATCCAAGCAAAAGAATGCAATTCGTGAATAATATATGCGTATAGCCAGATTGGTGCTTTGCCACTTACAACTACTCCTTTGTTTGATATTAAATCTTGTGGTAGCATTATATTATTTAAATCACTTGGATTTATTAATCCATCACCCAATATTTTAAAATCTAATAATTGATAGTCTTTATCTGATTGTATAACAGTGAACCTAATTTTTTCAAATTCGTTCAATTTTCACCCATCCCATTTGATTGTAAAAATTATTAATTTTAACTGCTTTGCGTGAAGTAGGAAATTTTTGTAAATTTACTTCTATTCTTTGAGCATCTTTTTTTGGTGTTTGACCAATATTGAATTTATCAATCATTCTTTTGTAGTTTTCTTTGAAGGATTTATCAAATTCAATAATTTTGTTTAAATAGCTAAACAAAATCGTCTTTGAATGGAATCCAGCACCCCAACCCATTTTTGTTACTATATCATTTTCGCCTATTCTTAGTGGTTCAAAAACTTTTTTATTCTGCGGGAAATTTTCGTCTTTTTCTTGAATGAATATTGATACATTAAAAATTGCATTTTCTATTGTTTCCAAAACTTCTCTTTTAATTTCCTCTGGACTTTTATTATTAATATTTTCTAAATTTATAATATCTTTGAGCTTTTCTTTTAAAAGAGCCTTGTTGACACTTTGCTCGGAGGAATTTGCCACACTTTTCAAAAAATCCACATCAAACTCAATTGTAAATTCAAATGTAACTCCTTTTTTAATCACTTCAATCGCATTTAATTGACCTTGTTCTGACCCTTTTGTTGTGATTGTCTTTGGTTGAACAAGTTCGCATACTTCATTTGGTTCTAAATAATTACTATCGCTTATTTTAATAAATTTCATTACATCATTTTTAGCATCATATTTCTCTTCGCTAAAATTAAAGATATTGTTCACTATGTCTTGTGCAAAACTTTCTTTTTTTAATTTATCCTTGTTTAATTCATTTTTAATACTTTTAATAATTTCATTGATTTTGATGGTATCTTTGGTTTCTAATAAATTCAATAAATAATCATTCAATAAAGCATTTCTTATTAAACCTTTTAATGTAGAACCAGGAATATATATTTTGTTATCTGCTGTTTTAATGTGCGGTGCAACATTTTTGGAATTATTAGTAATTTGAGTTGGTATTTTATACTTTATATATTGTCCTTTAACAATTTCTTTTTTAATTCTTTCTGACAATTCCTTACGATTTAAAAATCTCGTAATAAAATCAAAAATATTGAGTTTTAGAACTTGTTTTGATTTATCAGAATTTTTATTTATTTGAGTTTCCTTTTGGTCGATCCATTCAGATATTTTATTAATTGATTCGGGTACTTCTTGCATAATATCTTTAAGTATTTTATTTGTATCTAATCGATAAAAATAATTACCTTGCATTAAATATTCAAAGGAATCAATATAATCGCCATTAGTGATGGATATTGGAGTTAATGTAGTTAAGCTAAATCTGTTATTAATTTCTTCCATAAGGTTCCTAAATCTTAATTTTTAATTTAAAACTATAACCATTGAATTTGATGGAGGTGCTATCAACTTTTGCTGCTTCTTTTATACATCCGTAATGATTATGTTCAGGTATAATTGGGAAAACAGAACCAGGAGCAAAATAACTGATTGTATTTTTCTTGTATGCATTCCAAGAATAGTTATTGCTATAAATTTTACCTTGCTTACTTTCAATTTCGTATGCTAAAGTGTTAGGATGTTCCTTATAATAGTTTAACTCAACTTGAGTAGGGTAATAACAAGACAAATTAACAAAAGCATTTGCATCAATAGGTTCCAAAATCTCAATATCATCATACCGAAATTCAAATTGCCCTTTTCCAGTTGCAGTATCACTACCAAGCCCAAAATGATTAAGAAAGTTGAAAGCAGGTTTGACTATTTCAAAATCTCCAGTAAATAGAAAAAACATCCCACCATTTTCTATTGAATAATCATCAGTGAAGTAAAAGTGTCCTTCTTCGGATGCGTTAGTCAATCTATTTATCTGAACGTGAGGATTGGAACTTAAACGCATTGTTGGTGGTTTTGTAAGTTCTTTTCCAGTGATGAATTCATTAAATAAATCACTTGAAGATATATTACCATTAATTAATTCCTCGAATTTATTCAAACTTATGTATTTTTGCTTTTTATATTCTTTTAATTTTCCATACTCTTTAATGTTTTCAAAACTATCACTTTTAGAAAAATTGATTGGTTTTGGTAAAAAATGTTCTTTTGCAATTTTTTCGCACTCTGCCTTGACCCCATTGTCAACTTCATCATAAGAAAATAAAAAGCAATTAGAAAAAATAAAGGGGGGCTCATTATTCTCAAATTGCCTTATTAATGAATTGGTGTAATCATCGCCCTTCAAATACTTCAATACAGTTAATGTAATACCAAATAAAAAATCCGAATCATAAATTCTCGAAAAAGTAGATTTGGGATATAAATATACTATTTTCATTTCTTAATTCTTAAATTTACTAATTAACTCGTCTATTTTCTGTTGGGTTAAATCAGACAACCTTAATGTTGTAGCACTATTAAATGTCGTATCAATGCTTTTAAGTGAATTTTTGAATGTTTCGGTTGCTTCTTCATAATCTATTTTTTTAACTATGTATGGTTCTTCTAATTTGAAACTGATTTTTCCATAGCCACGTGACCCACTTCCTCCAAGAGTTGAATGTTCTAAAAGTTTCATCGATAATATTAAATCTTTGAAAAATTCAGTATCTTGCATCTCGACATTAGTTAGCGTATACAATCCATATATTATTTCAAAATTAAATTTAGAACCTTTCACTACTCTTTCTAAAAATCTTGGAGTGGCAGCAGAAGTTATCTTATTGATTGTATTTTCTGGCTTAAACTCGGTGTACATTAATTCGGAATCCATATTCTTCCACATTAACTCTGTGTCTTTATCAGGATGAGAATCTCTAACTATTAATCTGGTTGGTCCAAAACCATCTGAATTTCCACCAACTTCCGCTGGAATTCCAAATATCCTTTGTAAAGGGGATTTAAGGTCAAAATAATCTTTATTTTTTGGTGGATCTTGGTCTGCTTTACCTAAATGGTATGCGAGCAATGTTCTTAATTTTCCCTTCAATGAAGAGCCAGGTATGTATGGAAATTGTGTGCGTGGATCTCTTATAACTGGCGAATCTACTCCACCAATTTCAAGATTTTCTTTGGAAACACCAATGTGCAATCCCGTAAGAACTTCAATCTTTCCTCGTAGGAATATATTCCCTAAAAATTCTATTTTCATTTTAACTCCTTATTGGTCTTTTCCACCATAATACTTGTGATATGCAACAATTGCTTCCACAAATTCAAAAAAATTAATATATGCTTTTTCTTTGTTTTTTGAGTTATAAACCAAATCAATCACTTCAAATATTAGTTTTTGGAATGGTTCAACAGCTTTATTTCTTCCTTTAGCATAGGCTAATTTTGGTTTGATTAGAATTAAGTTTGTATCTAATTGATCTATTGGTTGGTTATTTATCTTTAATGTTTTATATTTGTTTTTAATAGTACCAAAATGAGAAAAGAAATTGCGTATTTGATTGGTTTTTATGGGCTTAAACTCTTTACCTTTCTTATCTGCTACTTCATTTATTTCCAATGCAGTTACATCGGCAAAATCAGTTTTATTAAATGAAGGGCGATATGGTTCAGATTCATTTTTATTTCCACCTTGATACCCTCCTTGCTGAAATCCTTTTGGTTGATTTCCATGGTTTTGATTATATGCCATATTTTCACCTCTATTTTATTTTTCTATTTTTCAGTATTACATAATTTCCAATAACGGGGAATGTTTTATACCACCTTGCTCTTTCGTTTTGTTCTGATTTTAAGAAATATTGCAATAGTTTGCTCTTTATTTCCCTGCTTTGCGGATTTTTATCTTCAATAATATCCATTTCTGTCATATCCCTGCGTGCAAACAAATAATGCAAATTTGCAGTTAAATTATATACTTTTTCCATTTGCAATTCACCTTTGTCGTTGAACATTTGTTTTACATTTGCAAGCAACTTAAAAATAAAACTATTGCTAATTCCCTTTGAATTTTCTTTATTAGATTCAATAATTTCGTTGATTTTTTGTGCAAGGTCAATTTTCTCTTCTAACTCTTTCCAATTAGATACCACGTCAAATAAATAAACTTTATCCTTTCTGCCTTTTTCTTTATCCTCTTTTGTTATATTAAATGATTTTGCAATATCTTCATTGCTGCCTGATAATGTTGCTGATTTTGCTATTGGGTAATTTGACTTTGTTATCGCTATACCCGCTGATAATGTTATATTAGGATTATTTGTTGTATATTCTCCAAATTCTTTCCTTACTTTTTGTGCAAAACGAATTATATTCACCCACGAGCCTACTGCAAATAAATCATCGCCACCTGAATAGGTTATATATATTTTATTTTCTTGCGCTAATATATCTACATCACGCGTGAAAAACATATCCATCTGACGCGATAATGAAGCTAACCGAGATATTGAATATGCTTTATTTTTTAATCCTTGCTTAAAAATAAAGCCCAAATTATCAACATCCATCCTCAATACACCTAAAAGTGGATAACCACAACTATTCATTTCTGCTAATTCGCTAAATTCTAACAACCGATATTTATCATCCTTATTTGATTCTTGTTGTCTGCAATTTTCCTTATCCTTTGATAATGGAGCATTCGTTGCAATGAATTTGAATGATAAAGCAATAGGGATCTCTGGATAATTCTTAGTAACCCTTGCTAATTTTCCTAATGAAGTATCTTGAATATTATACAATGTAGTATATATTGGATTTAATTTCTTAATTGTTCTGAAAGCTTGATCTAATTCTTCTTTTTTAACTAAATACCAATATTCTCCAAATGCTGACAAATCTATTACATTCTTTGTATTTTCTAATTTATCAATTTCATCTGATTGTACTTCAATCAAATAGTGGGTGTGTGGTATTGCTGTCCCAATTTCCTCAAAATTTATACCCGGACTATCTTCTGATTTTTCTTCAATTATTTCTGGGAATACATTTTCCAGAATGCTAAGTGATTTCTGCCTTTTCTTTTTTCCTAATTTTCCTGTCAAATCGTCTTGAACTTTATTGAATTCTCCAAATAAAGTTTTAGTTTCATATTCGCCCCAAGCTATCACAACCTGTAACTCTGCTCCAAACAAGTTGAATAATGATGTATTTATATACTTTTCTATGTGTGTCAACTTTTGCTTTACTTCATCATTTGAGGGTAATAATATTTCAAACCCACCACCACTATTATAAATAATATTGGCTTCGTATACATTAAACTCCCGAGAAATATAGCTGCTTAATGTATCAGATAATATCTTGATGAAAAATGATCGTCCTCGCAATTTTTTCGATGCTTTGTCGGTATCTTTTATCTCTGAATATATAAACTTCTGAATTCCAGAAATATCGCCTTTTAGCAATATTACTGGTTGTTGAATGTCGTCTGAATCTTTCATACAAACTGATAGAGCCGCTACCATTCTACTATGGTCGAATAAAGATATATCTGGATTGGATAAATAACTTGCAGAGCTTACTGTTGAAGTATATTTCCACAATAATGAAAATATCGTTCCTAATGTTGCTTTTAAATGTGAAGTGTTTCCATTTTGATATATTTCTTTGATTTCTGAATAAAATTTCTCTAAACTTACTTTATGCAGATTAATCATTTCATCGTCATTTGGCTTCCATAAATCTTCATCAATGTTTATAAATGTGGGTTTACTTATTTCCTTTATTAATGGTTCAGGTTTATAATAATACACTTCTTTCTTGGTAGAACCAAGTCCGATATCTATATATTTGTATATGGAATAAAGTGGGCGGCGTGTCAATTTATTATCTTGTTGAATGCGCTCTGATGCTGCGGCGTGATCTGCTTTTCTAACAAAAGTAGAGCCTCTATTAACCGCATTTATTATTTCATTATTATAATCTCTTAAGCAATCAAATTTTGTTGTTAAATACTCTCTTGTAAAATTCTCACCCAAAGGCTCGTGTCCTTCACCTGCTTTAGTTGGTTGGGCTCGATACATAAATTTCCCAATGTCGTGGAGCAAGCCTCCTAAGTATATTATGTCTCTTTTATCCATATTAATTATAAAAAATTATAAAATTTTACTCTACTTTTATTTAATTTAATTCCATAATGCTTATCTGCATAATTTCCTATTGTATTTATCAAATAGAAATCGCTTAATGCTGTATTTTGTATCGAATCATTAAGTTGCTTCCTAATTATTGATATTGACTTCTGGACTAATTCAAAATTTATCTGCCCTTCTATCCACAATCCTGACTTAACTCTCTGAAATTGACCATAAGCTTGCGAAAACTCTTTATAATAATTCCATATTTCCTTGGCATTCTCGTCCGAAAACATCTTGCCTCCACGTATAAATGTTCCAGCAATTCTTGCAAAGAAATAATATACTGAAAATGGTAGTGGTTGCATTCCGATTCTTGTCCCATTTACCTCTATTGCTCTATCTTGAGCATAGATTTTTAACTCTGGCAAATCTAATCTGCTATCAATAGAATTCTGAACTTCACTGACTAAACTTGATATGCCATCAAATTTTTCTCTTGGTTCTACTGCTTTTAGCCTTACAAAGGGTTTCTCGAAAAATACTAACTCACGGCTCTCTTCTTCGGTTTCTGGAAAATATTTCCCACTTTTTACAAATTTGTCCGATGCCACTATGTGATACATTTTATCCTGAATACCACCAAATATCGATAAAGCTATCGCCAAATCTACACTCATTGTCTTACGTCCTCCGCTTATAATGCAATGTAAATTTGAACCTTTTATTTTCTCGCTTTGAACTATCTCAAATATTAATTTTGTTAAAGAACTTTCTTCTTGCCTTTCGTATATCTCTTCGGACGCATATTGATAATCTAATTGCCAATCATATTTTAGTTTATTGCTAACTTTAAATATTTCAAGGTTTTTAGTTATTGCATCTTTTATTTCAGATATACTTTCGGATGTTGTTATGATTATTAATTTATCAATCCTTACTTGGTGTCGAACTACTAAAAAGTACAACGATTCAGTTAAAATCTGTGGACTTTTGCCTATAAGACAAATTAATACATTTGCAACTTCCATTATTCTAAAATTACGAATTTTAAATTAAATAAACAAATTTTTTGTTATTTTATTTCATTATTTTCAATTTCCTAATGCATCAAATATCATTTTCTCTAATCTGCCTGTTGAATTGCAAGTGATTTTTTGATATGTGCTATGGTAATATTGATTGGTGTTGAAGTCCATTTCATATACATTATACATCACTTCGTAATGAAATATCAATTTCACTTTTGTTTGGTTCTCGCTCACTTTAGTCAGTATTGCATTTAGCGAACCCTTCAAATCCTCTAATTTTCCATACCATCCAAATCCCTGACCAGCAACTCCACAATCACAATTCCCATAAGATAATTGCAAACCTATAGGTTTGGTACGTAGAATTGAGTTGTACTTGTCCATCACATCTATAGGTAGATTTACTTGCACGAATATTTCTAATAGTCGCGACCAAACTTGGTCATAACTCTGATTTACAACTTTTTCGGTTGCATAATTATATGTCCGTGGGCTGGTGTAGGGAGTGGATTCGCATCCCAGAATAAAAATTGTTGCTAAAATAGCCATTGCTGCATAAGTGAATTTTGTTTTCATAAATTCTCCAATATTTTTTTAATTTTATTAATTTATCTTAATACAAATTACTATCTTTTGCCGCATTACACAAGAATAAGAACGTTCTGATAATCTTCTTATGGCTTTATTTTTGCAAGTATATATTATAAATTAATTTATTATTTTATCTTATGATGTGCACCGCAAAAGAGTGAATAAAGTGCATAAAA
>DYLM01000039.1 GCA_020722095.1 Chloroherpeton thalassium | reverse complement strand
AAATTGACTTATGATGCAGCCTCTGATAAATTTTCTTTTTAACCTTCCGAAGGTTGCAAACCTTCGGAAGGTTTATTTCTCGCTGTTTCATAGTCAGAGCTTGCTCTGCCTATGTAGATAATTGGAAAAAGCCACCTGAGGCTGTCTCATAAGTCCAAAACACTTAAAAATTGTCATTCCCGTGCAAACGGGAATTTAGAGCCTCCCCCTTTTATTCCCCACCTGTCCCGACCTGTCGGGATCAGTGAGGGGGATTTTTGTTCATTCCCCCTCTGTGAGGGGGTTAGGGGGAGGTTCTTATAAAAATATTCAAATTTGTAGTGAGGCTGCCTCGTAAGTCCAAAACACTTAAAAATTGTCATTCCTGTGCAAACGGGAATCCATTTTCCCACGAATAAATTCGTGGGCTATTGTTCAACAATTATCTAATTTTCAAATTAAATTATTATTCCAAACGCAAAAAATTCTTGGGATATGGGTTAATAAATATTAATAAACAAAATTGAGATAAAAGTTAAAATTTTTTTCGTAATTTTACATTATTAATTTTTACAATTCCAAAAAACTTTTATAATTTAAATAAGGACATAAAATGGCTAATTCAAAAATTATCTGGACAGAAATTGACGAAGCTCCAGCTTTAGCAACTTATTGCTTATTGCCTGTAGTTCAAGCATTTACCAAAAATACTGGTATCGATATTGAGACTAAAGACATTTCTTTATCTGGTAGAATTATCGCGAACTTCCCTGATAACCTTAAAGAAGAACAAAAAATTCCCGATTATTTAACAGAGCTTGGCGAACTTGCTAAAACTCCCGAAGCAAATATCATTAAATTACCAAATATCAGTGCTTCAATTCCACAACTTCAAGCAGCAATAAAAGAATTGCAAGAAAAAGGATACGACATTCCTAATTATCCCGAAGAACCTAAAAATGACGAAGAAAAAGCATTGCAATTAAGATTTGCAAAAGTTTTAGGCTCGGCTGTTAATCCTGTTCTTCGCGAAGGAAATTCAGACCGTCGCCCAGCAATTTCAGTTAAAAAATTCGCTCAAAAAAATCCACATAGAATGATGAAACCTTGGCCCGAAAGTGGCTCGAAAGCTCGCGTTTCATTTATGAAAGAAGGTGATTTTTACGGCAATGAAATAGCAACAACACTCGAAGAGCCAACTGATGTTCGTTTTGAATTTGTCGACAAAAATGGCAATGTGACAATTTTAAAAGAAAAATTATCTTTATTAAAGGGTGAAATTATTGATGCAACTAAAATGACAGTGCGTTTGCTTCGAGAATTTTATGAAAAACAATTCCAAGAATCCAAGAATGACGGCACATTATTGTCATTGCACTTAAAAGCAACAATGATGAAAGTATCCGACCCAATTATGTTTGGTCACGCCGTTTCTGTATTTTATAAAACTGCATTGGACAAACACGAAGCAACTTTAAAGGAAATTGGAGTTAATTTAAACAATGGTTTGCAAGATGTTTATGATAAATTATATAAATTGCCCGAAGATAAAAGAGCCGAAATCGAAGCAGATATTATGAATGTTTATAAAGAACGTTGCGATATTGCAATGGTTGATTCTCGCAATGGAATTACAAACTTGCACGTTCCAAATAATGTAATCGTAGATGCTTCTATGCCAAATGTTGTTCGCGATGGGGGTAAGATGTGGAATAAAGAAGATCAATTGCAAGATACCAATGCATTGATCCCAGATAGATGTTATGCAACAATTTATGCAACAATCATTGAAGATGCCAAAGTTCACGGTCAATTTGACCCTGCTACAATGGGCAATGTTGCAAATGTCGGTTTGATGGCACAAAAAGCAGAAGAATACGGCTCACACGATAAAACTTTCGAAGCTCCAGATTATGGCACAATCCGCATCGTCAAAATGAATGGCGAGGTTGTATTAGAAAGAGAAGTAGAAAAAGGAGATATTTTTAGAGCTTGCCAAGCAAAAGATGAACCAATCAAAGATTGGGTGAAACTTGCAGTTCGTAGAGCAAAAGCTACGGGTTCACCAGCAATTTTCTGGTTAGATGAAAATCGTGCTCACGACCGAGAAGTAATCAAAAAAGTGAACTTGTATTTGCCAGAATGCGACACAACAGGTTTGGAAATCAAAATTATGAAGCCAATTGAAGCAATGAAATTTACTTTAGAAAGAGTGCGTAAAGGTTTGGATACTATATCAGTTACAGGCAACGTACTTCGTGATTATTTAACAGATTTATTCCCAATTTTGGAATTAGGCACAAGTGCTCGTATGCTTTCTATCGTTCCATTGCTTAATGGCGGTGGAATGTTCGAAACAGGTGCGGGCGGATCAGCTCCAAAGCACGTTCAACAATTACTAAAAGAAGGACATTTACGTTGGGATTCACTTGGTGAATATTGTGCATTAGTTCCATCATTTGAAATGATTTACGAAAAGACTAAAAATCCTTATGCTCAAATATTGGCAGAAACTCTTGATGTAGCGGTAGGAAAATACTTGGAAAATGCTCGCTACCCATCGCGTAAAGTAAATGAAATTGACAATCGCGGCAGTTCATATTATTTATCAATGTATTGGGCAGAAGCATTGGCAAACCAAACAAAAGATGCTGAATTAAGTGCAAAATTTGCACCAGTTGCAAAAGCATTAGCCGAAAATGAAGCCAAAATCAACGAAGAATTATTAGCCGCTCAAGGCAAACCAGTTGATTTGGGTGGATATTACAAATTAGACAAAGAAAAGACAACAAATCAAATGCGTCCAAGCAAAACTTGGAATGCCATAATTGACGCATTATAGAATGTGATTCAGTAAATAAGTTACAACAATTACAAAAGCCTCTAATGTGAACATTCGGGGCTTTTTTATGTAAAATTTCAACAAAAAAAAATGTTCAAATTTTCAGTAAATAAAGTAACAACATTTTCGTTAAAAAAGATGTGAATAATTATGTACTGAAAAGTATTACTAACAAAGAAATTTGTAATTAAAAAAACATTAAATAATATGATAGGTTTTAAAGAAAAATATATTAACCCATTTACTGATTATGGCTTTAAGCGGTTATTTGGTGAGGAACCGAATAAGAATTTATTGTTGGATTTTTTAAATGAATTATTGAGAGAAGAACAAGGGGAGATTACCGAATTAACTTATCTAAAAAACGAGAATTTAGGGGCAACAGAACTTAACCGCAAAGCAATATTTGATTTATATTGCACTAACGAAAAAGGTGAAAAATTCATTGTAGAGTTGCAAAAGACCAAGCAGAACTTTTTCAAGGACAGAGCTCTTTATTACTCTACTTTTCCTATAAGGGATCAAGCCATTATTGGAGTTGATTGGAATTTTGAGTTAAAGAAAGTTTATACCATTGCGATATTGGATTTTATATTTGACGAAGATAAAAATGAGCCTGAAAAATTTCGTTATGATGTTAAACTTACAGACATAGAAACCAAAAAAGTATTTTATGATAAACTGATGTTTGTTTATCTTGAAATGCCCAAATTTAACAAAACTGTCGATGAGTTAGAAACAAGGTTCGAGAAATGGCTCTTTGTAATAAAGAATTTGCATAAGTTAGATCGCATTCCAGAAAGGTTAAAGGAAAAGATTTTCTTACAACTATTTGAAAGTGCAGAAATTTCTAAGTTTTCTCAACAAGAATATCAAGAATATGAAGACAATTTGAAATATTATCGTGATATGAAAAATTCATTAGATACAAGTTACGAAGAAGGTATGAATGAAGGCAAAAAAAAGGGAAAAATAGAAGGAAAAATAGAAATTGCAAAAGCAATGATTAAAGAAAATGAACCTTTAGAAATAATTATGAAATATACTCAATTGACAGAACAAGAAATCAAAGAATTGATAGAAGAAAACGCAGACTGACAAAAGGTTCGATGATTTTTTGAGAGTAATACATCATATTTATTCAACCTTTTCTCCCATTTCCTTTTTTATTTCTTTCGCAGTTCTTTTAAGGCTTTTATTAGATTTTGTTCTTCTTCGGTGAGTTCTTCGGGTAGTTTTGCCAGAACTTTTATATATAAATCGCCTTTTTCGTCTGCTTTGTTGTATTTGGGCATACCTTGATTGGATAATTTTAGCAATTTACCATTCTGCGAATATTGTGGAACATTAAACTTAATTGTTCCGCTAAATGTTTTAATTTTGGCACTTCCGCCCAAAATCAAGGTAAAGTAATCCAGCCAAACTTCCACATACAAATCATCGCCTTTGCGTTCCAGCTTCGAATGAGGTTTTATCTTAATTTTAACATTAACATCGCCATTTAAGCCACCATTTTTGCCGGGATTTCCCAATCCAGATAATCTAATTACTTGTCCTTCTGTGATTCCTTGTTTTATCTGAACTTCCACTTTCTTGTCGCCAACTTGGACCAATCGAACCGAGCCACGATATGCTTCTTCTAATGTTATTTCTAACTCAACCTCGATTGCTTGACCTGATTCTGGCTGTTTGTAGTAGCCTTGTTCTTGAGTAAAACCACGAAAATCATTAACTGTATTACCAAAAATTCTCTCAAAAAAATCGGATACTCCACCTCCACGTGAGAAAAATTCTCGGTAAGTTTTATAATCTCCTTTCGGGTTTTCGGCTTTTCGTCTACCACGACCACCTTTGGGTTGCTGGAACCACTCGTCCCAATTAAAATTATCGCTTGTACCGCCAGTTGATTGATGGCGATTCCAATTCATTCCCAGATTATCGTATTTTTTGCGTTTATCCGCATCTCCGAGCACTTGATATGCCTCGTTGATTTCCTTGAATTTTTCTTCGGAAGTCTTGTCATTTTTATTCTTGTCGGGATGATATTTATTGGCTAATTTACGATAAGCACTTTTAATCTCGGCATCAGTTGAAGTTTTGCTTACTTCCAATATTTTGTAATAATCTTTATATTCCATTTTACTTTCCGAAAAATTTTGTTATAATTAATTTTATAATCTAATTTAAATATGAATAACTTTTTTATTTTATTTAATTATAATAACGAATAATTAAGCAAAATTAATATTGAAAATTCAAATTACTTTGCAAAATTCAAACGTTTAATTATTATAATTTATTAATTTTGTTATTTGTATTAATACACAAAGTGTTTAATTCTGTATGAATCAAAATATTGCTGTTATTATGGCTGGGGGAACTCAAGATCCATTTTGGCCACTAACTAACGAAAATAATCCAAAGCAATTTGTAAATTTATTGGGAGACGGCTCTCCTTTGCAAATTACTTACAATAGACTTTTGAAATTCTTTGAGAAAAAACATATTTATGTAGTTACTCAAGCTTCGTTTTTTGGCAAAGTAATCCAACAGTTGCCTGGGATCGATGTAAGCAACCTAATTTTAGAACCTTACGCTCGGCATACTACTGCGGCAATATCGTTTGCCTACACTCAACTTAAGCAAAAATATTCTCTTAATGATTATCTTTACTTTTTTCCTTCCGACCACATTATCAATGATTTAGAGAAATTTCATTCAAGTTTGGAAATTGCTCAAACCGCAGCAAAAGAATTAGCATCAATAATTACGCTTGGCATTCAACCCACAATCGCAATTCCTCATTATGGCTATATTCAATTTGACAATGGACGATTCCCTAATTACTCACTTTTCGAGCAAGGTGTTCGATGGGTTCGTACTTTTGCAGAAAAACCTGATATTCAAACAGCCCAAAGATTTATCGAAGCAGGCGATTTTGTTTGGAATAGTGGTATTTTTATTTTTCAAATGAGTACTTACGAAGACATATTACTTCATTGCTTGCCAGACTATTATTCAGCCTTCAAAAGAATTGAGAATGCTTTTAATAAGCCTAATTTTGCCGATGAATTAGATTTTTCTTATAAATCAATCAATCCGCTATCGTTTGATGCAGGAATTTTAGAAAAATCCAAGAAAGTATTTACTGTTATTTCCGATTTTGATTGGTATGATTTAGATAATTGGGACGATTATTTCAGATTGTCGCAAAAGGACAAAGCAAACAATGCAACTAACAAAGATGATATTCAAATTAATACAACTAACTCATTGATTTATAATGCTGATGAAGATGCAAATAAAACTATTGCAACAGTAGATTTGCACAATCTTGTTGTAGTAAATACTCCAAATGGGATTCTTGTTTGCCCAAGAAATAGCCTACACAAGATTAAAAATGTCGTTAATTTGCAAAGACTTAATGGTCAATAATTGGGTGTTGTGATTATGAAATTACTTGAAACATACTTTGGAGCAATAAAATTATTTGAAATTGATAAATATCAAGATTCAAGGGGAAGTTTTTCGGAAACATTTAGAGCAGATAAATTGAAAGAATTTGGAATCGACTTTCAATTTGTTCAAGAAAATCAATCAATATCCCGAAAAAATGTGATTAGAGGCTTGCATTTTCAATATGATCCTCCCCAAGGTAAATTAATACGTGTTATTAGTGGTGCAGCAAAATTTGTGGAAGTTGATATTCGCTGTTTTTCTAAAAATTTTGGGAAATATCAAGATTTTTTGTTGAAAGGTGAAGATAATTTGATGTTATGGGTGCCATTTGGATTCGCTAATGGATTTCTTGCCCTCGAGGAAAATACGATAATTCAGTATAAAGTAGATAATTTTTGGAGCAAAGATGGTGAAGGCAGTATTTTGTGGAATGATGAAGAACTGGCAATAGATTGGGGTATAAAGAGTCCAATAATTTCCGAAAAAGATGCAAATGCAATGTTATTTTCCGATTTTTCAATGAATTTCTATGGCAAAATTTAAGATATTTTCAAAAGATAGTTATACCAAGTATATTTTATTATTCTTACTTACATTTTTTACTTGCACAATGGCTGGTGTACAATGGGCTGGTAATGATTTCTTGGATATTTCCACTTGGCACACAGGTCTAACTTATGCAATTCTGATCTTAACTTTTCTGGGAGTACACGAATTTGGACATTATTTTGCAGCAAAATATCACAATGTTCATACTTCTCTTCCGTACTTTATTCCTTTTCCCGTGCCATTTTTTTTCATAAATTTTGGCACATTTGGTGCAATTATTCGTATGCGACAAGCTATTCCATCACGCAAAGCATTATTCGATATTGGAATTGCTGGACCGCTTGCAGGTTATATTGTAAGCCTGATTATACTTCTTATTGGTTTAGTGAATCTGCCAACTAAAGAGATGATATTGCAAATTCATCCTGAATATCTCCTAAATTATGGCGGAAATATTCCAAATACTGGATTTCATTATGGCGATACTTTGCTTTATTCATTATTGCAATATATTATTATTCCAACTGGGAAATTTGTGCCACCTATGAATGAAATATATCATTTTCCATTTTTAAATGTAGGTTGGTTTGGATTATTTGTAACTACTATGAATTTATTGCCAATAGGACAATTTGATGGTGGTCATATTTTTTATGCAATGTATGGAAAAAAAGTTCAATATAAAACAGCTAAAATATCCTTTTGGTTTTTATTTATGATTGGATTTATTGGTGTATTTAATGACGTCTATGTATTTTTGCAAGATGATTATGGATTTAAATTAATTGCTTGGCTTCAGTCGGCGATTACCCCAAAATTGTCATTAGTTTACGAGCAATTTCCAATTTTAAGGCAATTCTGGTCGGGCTGGCTACTTTGGGCATTGATTGGCAGATTTGCCATCAAATTACAGCATCCGCCTGTTCAAGACGAGTCCCCGCTTAATCGCAAACGTATAATTTTAGGTTGGATAGCAATACTGATGTTAATCTCCAGTTTTTCATTCAATTCTATTTATTTTTTATAAAGAAATAATTCTACAAATTTATCTTTAATGATGAATGTACTTCAATGTCGGTGTCTGCTGGTAATTCTGTGTAACTAATTACTGCAACCATTGCAAATTGAGAGTGAATCATACGGAAGAAATACGGGCGTACTTGTGCAGAGCAAATTACAACAGGCATATATCCCAAAATAGTTACTTCATCTATTGAATCTGATAATTTTTGATTTACATCTTGAATTATTGCGGGGGGCAATCCCAATGAAGCTGATACTGCCATTTGACTATTATTTTGTAACTGCTGCGTCATAATATCTTCCAAATTCGGGTCGAGGGCAATTACATGCACAACGCCTTTCTCGTCTTGATATAATTTACGAATAACCTCGCCAAGATTGTGACGAACGTATTCAGTCAGAACATCAGTATTTTTTGTTATTTTGTAATAATCTAATAAACTTTCGATGATTTTTGGTAAATCTCTGATAGGAATACCTTCAATCAGAAGATTTTGCATTACTTTTTGTATTGTTGCTAAATTCAAACCTTCAGATTGCATTTCGTCTAAAAGTACTTTTTGAGTTGATTCTAAATTATCTACTAATTTCTTAACTTCTTGGCGGGTAAGAAGTTTGTCAGCATTGCGTTTTAACAATTCTGTAATGTGAGTGCTAAGTACAGTGGCTGATTCTACAACGGTAAATCCACGTATTTCGGCGTTTTCTCGCTCATTATATGCTATCCAAGTTGCTGGAAGACCAAATACAGGTTCAGTTACTTGTACTCCACTTAATTTTCCTTCTGCAGTGCCGGGATTCATAGCTAACATCAAATTTGGATATAATTTGTTCCGTGCAATTTCATTCCCACGAATTTTGATAATATATTCTTCGGGGTCTAATTGCAAATTATCACGAACGCGGACAGGCGGCAGAATTATACCTAATTCTTGCGCTAATTGTTTGCGAATATTGGTAATGCGTTTAAATATATCCCCGCCTTGGGATTCATCGACAAGTGAAATTAAATTATAACCTAATTCCAACTCAATCGGATCGATTTTGAGTGTTTCTTCCACTGGGGTTTCAACTGGTTTGGAATTTTCCATCAATTTAGTATTTTCTATAGATTTCTCTTCAGCAACTTCTTTTTTAATTTGTTGGTATCGTAACCAGCCTAAAATTCCCGAGCCAACACTCAAAATAAAGAATGGGAAAAATGGGAAGCCTGGAATAATTGCAATTAATAATAAAACTAACGATACGATAAAGAGAGGTTTTGGTTTATATCCATATTGCTTGCCCAATTCAATATCCAATTGGTTGGACGAGGCTGAACGAGTAACAACTAAACCTGCAGCAACTGAAATAAGTAACGATGGAATTTGCGAAACCAATCCATCACCAATTGTTAGAGTTGTGAATTTTGTGGCAGATTCCTCGAAAGCCATCCCCATTTGCAAGATGCCAATAGCAAATCCACCCAGAATATTTATTCCAGAAATAATCAAACCAGCAATTGCATCTCCGCGAATAAACTTAGCCGCACCATCCATTGAACCAAAGAAATCAGCCTCCTTTGTTAATTGCTCACGTCTTTGGCGGGCAGTTTGCTCGTCAATATATCCTGCATTCAAGTCAGCATCAATACTCATTTGTTTGCCGGGCAAGGCATCTAAAGTAAATCGGGCGGTAACTTCCGCAATACGTGTAGAACCTTTGATAATTACGATAAAATTGATAACTACTAATATTATAAAGATGATAAACCCAACTATATAATTTCCTTGTATTACAAAAGAACCGAATGCCTCGATGATATTTCCTGCATATCCGTTGCTTAGAACTAATCGAGTGGAAGCAACATTCAATCCCAAACGGAATAATGTTGTGATAAGCAAAATTGTTGGGAAACTCGAAAAATCTAATGGTTTAAGTAAATACAATGAAATCAGTAAGGTTAAAACTGAAATTGTAATATTCAATGCAAGTAATAAATCTAAGAGAAATGGTGGCAATGGAATTAATAGCAAAGCCATAATTACTAAAACCCCAGCAGCCAATAGCATATCGGGATTTTTGGAGAATAATCCCAAAATCCTTTGCTGCATTGGAGCTGAAGTAGCTGCTATTTGGTTATTATTTGCCATTTTTCCTTTTTTTTATGTTATCACCAAAATTCATACCAATTACACTGCCTTTCTTTCTTTGAGCGAATAAATGTAAGCAAGTACTTGTGCTACAGCTTTGTACATTTCTTCGGGCACTTCTTGATCTATATCAACATTAAAGTATATTTGCCTTGCTAATGGTGGATTTTCTACAATTGGAATGTCATTTTCCATAGCAATATCGCGGATTTTCATTGCCAGAAAGTCAACACCTTTTGCAACAACTCGCGGAGCTGTCATCTGCCCTTGCTTGTATTCAATGGCAACAGCGTAGTGAGTTGGGTTGGTGATAATTACGTCAGCACGCGGGACATTTTTCATCATCATTTGTCGTAATTTATTACGCATAATGGAGCGAATACGCGACTTTATTAGCGGGTCGCCTTCCATTTGCTTTGCTTCGTCCTTAATTTCTTGCTTAGTCATTTTCATATCTTCGGCAAACTTCCACTTTTGATAGAAATAATCAGCGACAGCAATTATTATGTAAATTAATCCTAATTTCCAAATCAATTCAAATGATGTTGCAAAAATGAAATTTGCAATTTCTATGAAGGGTTTTTCCATCAAACTAATAATTTGCACATCTTTGCTTCGCATAATTCCATAAGCGATAAGCCCAATAAACAGAAGTTTGAATATACTTTTAACTAATTCGAATATTGAATTTGACGAAAAGAAAATTTTCTTTAAACCTTCAAAGGGATTGATAATTTGCTTAAATCTTAAACCTTCGGTAAATTTCTTAGATGCAAACTTGAGCCCAACTTGTGCAATTTCGGAAAATAATGTAATTGCAAATACAAATAATAAAATTGGAGCTAATAGCATTGCCATAAACATAATTAGTTTATTGAACATTTCAATAAAACTAAGCTCAGTAATTTGAATATTTCCAAGATTCATAAATGTTGTGCGGGTGAATCCCATCAATTCATTTGAGATATTTGCACCAAAGTAAAACACACTCATTCCGCCAAGCAGAATAATTACGGACGTAGTTACGTCCATACTTTTTGCTACCTGACCTTTATCGCGAGACTCTTCTAATCGTTTCGGGGTCGCCTGCTCGGTTTTCTCCATTCCATCGGGGTTCTCTGCCATTACACTCTACCTGGATTTAAACTCATTAATATTTTTAATGTATAATCTTGAAAATTTTGTAACGAATATTTTGCTACATAAACAAAAAGTGGAACTGTTGCTATCAGAATTAATAAGCCCACTGTTACTTTCATTTGAAAACTTAATACAAATATATTAGTTTGCGGTGCAATTCTTGCCAATAATGCTAATGCCAAATTTGTGACAAATAATGCCAGCAAAGCAGGCGCCGCAATTTTGATTGCTATGATAAAAATTGATGTGGCAAAACTCACTAATATCCTTATTGTGCTTTCGGTTACTGTAAAAGTAGTGAGCGGTACTGCCTTCATACTTATGAATAATGATTCTATCAAAAAATGATGTCCGTTGAGTATCAAGAACAACATCAAAACAACTAATTCCTTTACTTGACCTATAAGAGTTGGGGAAGTCTGGGTTATGTCAAACATAAGCGAGGTATGATAACCCATATCAAAGTCAATCACTCCACCTGCAAACCGAGTTGCATAAAAAACAAGTTGTGCCGAAAATCCTATTGCCACACCTACAAGTATTTCTTTTAATCCAAGCAAAGCCAAACTTAATGGATGAAATTCAATTGTGGGTTGTTCTGTCCAGAAAGCTGTTGTTAATATTAAACTTAACATCAAACCAAGCATTATTTTAACGTGCGGAATTATTCCAGAGTTTTCAAACATTGGAGCGGTAAATAGAAATCCACTAACACGGAAAAATATCAACAATCCTACGATGAATTTGCCTAAAAGTAAATATGTGGTTGTGCTGTCGATCATTCTATCCTACATTCTCTATCATTTTAATCATTGAGATTGTGAAATCTTTCATTTGTGTAATTATGAATGGTAGCATCAGAACAATAAGTAAAAACACTGCAATTAACTTAGGAACAAAAGTTAATGTTTGTTCGGAAATAGAAGTTGCCGCTTGGAAAATAGAAATCACCAATCCAACAATCAAAGAAACTAAAAGAATTGGACCGACTATAATTAATGTATAATAAAATGCTTGTCGAACAATTTCGATAACTTGCACATCTGTCATTTTCTAACCTGTTTTTAAAATGCTATTCATTAATGAACCTATTACTAAGTTCCAGCCATCAACTAAAATAAATAATAGTATTTTTATTGGTAATGAAATCAATTGCGGTGGCAAAAGGAACATTCCCAACGACATCAAGGTACTTGCAATAATCATATCTAATACCAAAAATGGTATAAAAAGTAAAAATCCAATTTGAAATGCAACTTTTAATTCAGAAATTGTAAAAGCAGGAACGATTGTCATTGTGGAGACATCATCAATAGTTCGGGGCTTATTTGCTCCGCTCAATTTGATGAATAAACCTAAATCTTCCTCGCGTGTATGCTTTAACATAAAATTTCGGAAGGGCTGAATAATATTATTCACTGCTTGCTCTTGTGTGATTTTTTCTTTTAAATATGGCTGAATTCCTTTCTGATTTGCTTCGTCCAAAACAGGTTGCATAACAAAGAATGTAAGGAATAATGCTAATCCCGTCATCACTTGCGATGGCGGTTGAGTAGCAGTTCCTAATGCTTGCTTTAGAAAATGGAATACGATGATGATGCGAGTGAAACTTGTCATCATCACCAAAATAGAAGGTGCCAAAGTAAGCACAGTCATTATTGCCAGAATCTGTAATGTCAGCACTAAATCATTGTTTTGATTAGCCATATCAACATTGATTGACAATTTTGGGATAGGCAGAGCATTCGCAGGAATTTGCTCGGCATAAGCAAAAGCATTAGAAAAAATCAATACAGATACAAAAAGTATAATATTGAACAGTAATTTATATATTCGTGCCGTAAAAACCTGCATACGTGATAATATTCTCCAACTATGGCTTATGGAGGATAATAGACAATTAATGTGCCAGTGGAAAAGGGAAGAATTAAGATGATTTATTGGAAAATGTTAAGTCTTAAAAAGAAATAAGTTAGAATAATTTAGAAAAAGACAAATTTTCAGCTTCTTGTAATCGTCTTATAGAAATATCATAATAGTCTTTTTCAAGTTCGTAACCAATGTAATTTCTTTTATTCTGGATGCAAGCAACTCCTGTGCTGCCGCTACCAGAAAAGGGATCAAGTACGGTTTGTCCTTCATAAGTAATTAATTTTACTAAATGAGCCATTAAATCTGTGGGCTTTTTGGTTGGATGATTATTATATTCTTCTGAATTTTGCCTAACTTTTGGAATTAAAAAGAACTTGTCATAACCATCGTTAAAATTTTCAGTTCTAATTATATTCGCAGGGACTCTTCCCAAAGGGTGAGGATTATGCCCGACATTACTTTCTCCATTTTGATAGGGAATTCGTGTTTCCTCATAATTTAAGGCGCCAGTGCCATTTTTAATGATATTATTTGCTATATTTTTACTTGATACGATTGGCTTTTGAACCATAATTATTGGTTCATAAGCGGGTTTGAGTCCAAGACCGCTACCTTTGTATTTCATAGCAATTTCTGAAACAGGCTCTTTCTTGAATTTTTCATTTTCAGCATAATAATTTTCGGCGCCATTTTTTTTGTAACCTTGAACATAGTTATATTTACCAACAATTTTACTCTCATATCCAAGTTCTTTGTCAATTTCTAATGCAATATCTCTACTTTTAGGCATTCCATTTAAATAAGCCCAAAATAAGACATCTTTTATGACAAAACCAGAGTCTTCCAAATCAACCATTAGTCTGTGCATCAATCTAATTGATGAGAAAACTAATCCAAAACTTCCTTCTTTGAGAACTCTCAATGCATCAGTCCATATCTCCTTTTTGGGCAAGTCTTTGTCCCAATAATTATTCTGAAAAGAAATACCATAAGGCGGATCTGTAATGAGAGCATCTACTTCATCATTACGAATATCTTCTAAAGTATAGCAAGATTTATTATATACTTTGTATGTCATTTATTGATAATATTTTATTTAAATTTTTATTATAATTAACTAATAGTTTAAGCACATATTCTTTGGTTTTGTCAGGTGGATATATCACTTTGAACTTGTAAAACGTAAAGTCAATTTTTTTATTTTGTGTTTAAAATAATTCTATTTACTTTTATTCGTTATTATTATTTTCACAATAAATATGAGAAAATTATGACTATTAAAGATATATTCCAAAACTATCGCAATATTGCGGTTTACGGGGCAAGTGCAAATACAAGTAAATTCGCCTATAGAGTGCCTGCTTTTATTGCCTCGAAAGGCTATAATATTTTGCCAATCAATCCTGCAACTCCCGAAATTTTGGGCAAAAAAGTTGCTAAAACTATAATGGATGTCGAGGAAAAAATTGATATTTTAAATGTTTTCCGTCCCTCGGACGAAGCAGTTGGAATTGTCCAAGAAGCAATTGAACGGAAGAAAGCCAAAGGCGATATCGAAGTTATCTGGCTACAAGAAGGAATTTATAACGATGAGGCAAAAAAATTAGCTTTGGATAATGGATTTGTGTTTGTCCAAGATAAATGTATGCACGTGGAATATCTGAATAATATGTAATTTTTGTAATTTACATTTATTCTTTTTGCAAATTCATTTTTTTTGAAAACATTTTTATATAATATTGTTGATTCATTCGTTGGCTTCCTTGCACCAAAGCATTGCTTGGTTTGTAATTCCATAATTGATAAAGAAAATCAAATTGAGAATTTGAATTATCTTTGCAATAAGTGCTATTATAATCAACAAGTTGCTGGAACGAGTGAGGCAATAATCAATAGAATGCTATCAAGTTTTGAGGCAGATAATGTTGCAATTACTTATGCGTATTCATTATTTAGTGTGCATAAAACTGATTTTTTAGATGTCATTCACCATTTAAAATATTCCAAACTTTATAAAGTTGGGGTTGAGTTTGGTGAGCTTTTAGCCCAAAAAATCAAACAGGAATCTGATGTAGTTTATGATGCAATAATTCCCGTTCCAATTCATAAAGCTAAAAAGCGGGAGCGTGGCTACAATCAATCTACTTTTATCGCAAAAGGTGTAAGCAAAGTGTTGAATTATCCCGTAAAAGAGGATTTGATTATTAGGGCAAAATATACAGAATCGCAAACAAAAATGAATGCAAAGCAAAGAGTTGCGAATGTTAAAGGAATTTATGAATTACCAAAAGACAAATCATTTTATATAAATAAAACGTTTTTAATAGTTGATGACGTCTTTACAACTGGCTCCACTATCAATTCGATGGCAAATGAATTGCTAAACAATGGGGCAAAAAGAATAGATTGTGCAACATTAGGATTAGCATAAATGGAAGTAAACGCAATATCTGTCAAAGACTTATGTGTTGATTATGGCAATCAAATTGCTTTAAGCAACATAAATTTAGAAATTACCGAAGGAATTTATTTGTCAATTTTGGGACCAAATGGTTCGGGCAAATCTACTTTTCTTAAAACTTTGATTGGATTAAATCGTGAATATACTGGCAAAATTGAAATATATGGCAAGCCAATTAGCAAGATTGATCCTTCAATTATTGGCTATGTTCCGCAAATTAAAACGCTTGACAAAAGCTTTCCTGCAAAAGCAATTGAATTAGTTTTGAGCGGAATTAATCATACTTGGAGTATAAAATCAAACAAAGAAGCAAAATCAAAAGCATATAGTATGATGGAATCGTTAAATTCATTGGAATTTGCGGATAAAAGACTTTCTGAACTTTCGGGAGGGCAATTGCAGAAAGTATATCTTGCCCGAAGTTTAGTGAGAAATCCAAAAATACTTTTGCTTGACGAACCAGCAACAGGAGTTGACTTCGTATGCGAAACAAATTTGAATAAAATTATCGGTGATTATACAAAAAATAATACTATTACTGTGCTAATGGTTACGCACGATTGGACGTCGGCTTTTCACCATTCAAGTCATATTTTGTTTTTAAACAGACATCAAATATTCTATGGCGACAAAACTAATGCCTTTACTGATGAAAACTTAAAATTAACTTTCTCGCACTTTGCCGATAAACATAATGTATCATTCATAATGCAAAAACAATGACAGAGTTAAGTTCAATAATCGAATTATTAATTAGTAGCTTTGTGCTAAAAGCAATTTTAGTTATCATCTTAATTGGTTTTAGTGCAAGCTATTACGGCGTATTTATTGTACAAAGAAAAATGAGCTTTCTTGGAAATGGATTAGCTCATTCTGCTTTTGGAGGAGTAGCACTTGGTATTTTACTCGAAACACAACCGCTATTAATTGCGATTCCTTTTACAATTTTAATCGCACTAATGATAGCGTATTTCAAAGAAAAGAGTGAATTAAGTAATGATGCTTTAATTGGAGTATTTTTTTCGTTTGCATTTGCTCTTGGCATAGTATTTCTTTCTTTGAAAGATACTTATACAACTGATGCTTTTACATATTTATTTGGTTCGGTTCTTTCGGTAGATGCCCAAGACATATTTGTTTCGATGCTATTAGTTATTTTCACTGTTTTCACCTTTTTCAGCTACTGGACACGCTGGGCTTACACTACTTTTGATAGCGATTTAGCGATTGCTGATAGAATTCCCGTCCGCAAAGATAATTACATTTTATCCATAGCAATTTCAGTGGCAATTGTCGTTTCCATCAAAATTATCGGAATTGTCTTAATATCCTCATTCATTGTACTGCCCGCAACAATAGCAAGGCTGATTTCCCGCACATTCTTCGAAATGACAGTTAAGTCCATAATAATAGGAATAGTTACAGGGATAGTGGGAATTATACTTTCGGTGATTGTGGATTTGCCTACAAGTGCAATAATCATTTTATTGCAGTCCCTTATTTTCTTTATTGTGTTTTTATTTAAAAGAAAAATGTAACTTTTTTATAAATTTTACGTCTATAATAATGTTAATTAACTAAAAAAAATGAAACTTTATGCAAAAATATCTCTACTAATTTTCATTTTTATATTGGCTCTGCCAAAATTAGTATATTCCGAAGAAACTATCGAGGCTTATCTTGATGGCAAAATTCTTGTTGTCCGTAACGATAATGTAGAAGTTAATTGCTGTGCAAAATTTTCAGATAAAATTGAAATAAAAGATAAAACCATTAGAATTACACAAACTGACACAAGCTCGGTTAAGTGTAGATGTATGTGCAATATTGATATGTACCATTATGTCGCAGCTTTGCAAACTGGAAAATACAAAATTGAGCTATATCGCGATGAACTTAAAGTTTATGGCTACCCCGAAGATAGACGCATTTTAGTTGGAACTACTGAATTTGAAATTAAATCTCCAATAAATAAGACAAATAGCTACTTTGAGTTTAAGCAATCACCTTGTAAAACTAATTCCAAGTCGGAATTGCCTAAAATCAGCAAATACAACGACTTATCAATATTTCCAAATCCATCGCAGGGAGTGATAAATATCAAGTTCAATTCGCTTCCAAACCAAGAAGTACGCTTTGTTTTGTATAATTTTATTGGCAAGGAAGTATATTCCAAGGAGTTCGATATTACCCAAGAAGGATCGTATTCTTACAAATTAGATTTGTCTAATCTGCCCGAAGGAGTGTATATTGGTAAGACAATAAGCAGAAATGGGCATTCGTCAGCTGTAAAATTAATTTGGTCAAAGTAGTTATTTTTTCAACTATTTACGTGTATCTGTGAGCAACCTCGACAAGTTATCCGATAATGAATTATACCATATTGTTCTGCAGAATATGATTTGGCAACATATAGGATTGCCAGTGGACACGCAAAAATATAAACAAATTATCAAAGTAATAAATAATCGTAATAAAAAAATATTTGAATTTGCAAATCAAGATGCAAATATTATTATTAACAATTGGATAGGAATTATGGGCGAGACGAAAGTGGTAAATATCAAGAGGCTTGACTTTCTTGATAAACAGGAATTAGCGACATATTTATTGACAATTGGTGCAACAAACAATTATCCAAATATGAACGAAAGTCCCGGTAAAGTAACTTTTACTGATTTATTTGGAATACCCTCCGAGAACTTTTTATTCTGTTCGGTTTCGGGCGATTCAATGATAAATGCCAATATTTTGAACGGCGATAATTTAATAGTTGATGTTTCCAAAACTCCTGAGAATAATGATATTATTGTAGTAACATTAAATGATACAACATTTGTTAAACGACTCAAAATTGAAGGAGATAGGACAATTTTTGTGTCAGAAAATCCTGATTATAAACCAAGAGAAGTAATGGAATCTGATACGTACAAGATACTTGGAGTAGTCAAGCATATTATACATCCAGTTACATAATTCATTTGAAATTTATCAATTAATATTTTTTATAATTTCCATATATTTGTTTTTTGGAAAATTATAAGTTTGAAAAATGAATTCAGAAATAGTAATTGCTGATGAAATAAAGAATAAAATCTTCACAATTCGTGGCATTCAAGTAATGCTTGACAGAGATTTAGCAGAATTTTATGGTGTGGAAACAAAGTACATAAATCGCGCGGCAAAGAGAAACATTGAGAGATTTCCACAGAACTTTATGTTTCAACTAAATGAAGATGAGAAGCAAAGTTTGAAGTTCCAATTTGGCACCTCAAAATCTGAAAGAGGTGGGAATAGGTATTCTCCTTATGTTTTTACCGAACAAGGAGTCTCAATGTTGTCGGCAGTATTGCATAGCGAAAGAGCCGTAAAAATAAGCATTGAAATAATAAATGCTTTTGTTGCAATGCGAAAATTTTTGATTGAAAACGCCTCTATATTTCAACGATTAGACCGAATTGAATTGAAACAAATCGAAACTGACAACAAGTTTGAACAAATATTCGAAGCATTACAAAATAAACAACTCAAACCCACTCAAGGCATATTCTTTGATGGACAAATATTTGATGCTTATAAATTTGTATCGGATATAATCCGCTCAGCTAAGCAATCAATTACTCTAATTGATAATTATATTGATGAAAATACCATTACAATTTTATCAAAGAAAGAAGCAAATATCAAAGTATTGATACTAACGAGAACTATAAATGCTCAATTAAAATTGGATATAGAAAAAGCAAACGGGCAATATGGCAACTTCGAGGCAAAGGAATTTAGCAAGAGCCACGACAGATTTTTAATAATTGACAATGTAGAAATTTATCATCTTGGTGCATCGCTAAAAGATCTGGGCAAAAAGTGGTTTGCTTTTTCAAAGATGGAAACCCCTGTTTTAGAATTACTCGAAAAGATGAAATGAAAATTGATTTTTCCATATATTTGCTTTTTCCGAAAATGACAAGTTTGAAAA
>DYLM01000038.1 GCA_020722095.1 Chloroherpeton thalassium | reverse complement strand
TTCCTGAAGAACCAAAAGTTGAGGAGGAAAAGATAATAGAGATTCCAAGTGTAGATACGAAAAAGAAAGAAATTCCCGAAGATCAAAAACCTTATACTGGAACTGTAAGATATTCCGATGAAGATTTATCTTATTTTGAATCAATAATCTTGCGTGCTAAAAAAGACACAATGGAAGAGTTGAGAATGCTTAGAGAGCGATTAGAAGACTTAAATAGTTACGATTTAGCAGAAGAAAGTATGATTTATTCTATGCACATGGGCGAGCAAGGAAGTGAACCAGCCGAAAAAGAAAAAACTTATGCGCAAATCCAAAGAATAAACGAATATTTATTAAAATTAGATGATGCTTTGCAAAGAATAAAAGATAAAACTTATGGCATTTGCCAAAAGTGTAATATTCTAATTGCAAGAGAAAGATTGGAAGCAGTGCCAATCACAACTCAATCAGCATCTTGGAAAATTCACGGAAAATGTCCAGAAGACGGAATTGACAGAATTACTCCAATAAAATAAAAAAGAGTGAAAGTTTAAAAAATGACTTACTATCCAATATCAATTCAAGAAATAAAACAGAAGGTTGCCAAAAAGAAAATTTTTCGACATCCCAATGAATATCTTGATTTTATTGAATTAAACAACGTCAAAGAAATTCACAATGAATTCGGCGAGACACTAACTAGGGTTGATGGCGAGATTCCGATAGATTTAAAAATTACTGATGGTCAAAGGTTTTTATTTATAAGTTATGATCAATCAAAATACACTCATGGCATCCACAAATATCCAGCCAAATTCTTCCCAGAGCTACCAAGATGGCTTATAAAAAGATACTCCCATCCTAATGATATTGTTTTAGATCCTTTTGCTGGAAGTGCAACAACTAATATCGAAGCATTATTAAATAAACGAAATTCAGTTGCAATTGATATTGACCCATTTGCAAAATTTTTAGCAAAAGTCAAGACAACAACAATTGAAAAAACTGAATTAGCTTATGTTGTTGATACTATTTTAAAAAAATTAGTTGAATTCAATCCCAAAGAAATATCTGAAAATGATATACCTGATTTTCCGTATAGAGATAATTGGTTTTCAAATGAAATTTTATTAGAACTTGCTCACATTAAAAAATCCATAATTTCAAGTACAAACAATGTTGATATTAGAGATTTATGTTTAATTTCAATGTCATCGGTTATTCGGTCTGTTTCTAATGCAGATGATAACTGCACAAGAACAGTTGTAAGAAAAAAGTTAAATAAAATAATATATCCTTCATTTGCTTTAACAAAATTTGCTGAAAACTTAATATTAAATTCATATAGGATCAATGAATTTTCGCAAATTGCACCTAATAATTATTCAGTTTACATTCCAAATGATAATGACGCAAGATTCTTTTCCTATCCAGATGATAGTTTTGATTTAGTAGTTACATCTCCACCTTATGCTAATGCAGTAGATTACCCAAGGACACATCAGCTGGAAATGTATTGGCTTGGAATAGCAAATGGTTCTTTAAATCGATTGAAAGAACAGCATATTGGCACCGAAATAGTTAAAGCTATTGATTACAATGAACTTCATAGAATTGGAGATATGGAGGCTGATAAGAAAATTGAACGAATATATAATCTGGATAAAAGAAGATCTTATATTGCATTTAAGTATTTATACGATATGAGGTTGAATTTTAAAGAAGTGTATAGGGCTTTAAAGCCAGGAGGTCGTTATATTGTAGTTGTTGGTAACAATAGAATTAAAGGCGAGTTATTTGAAAGTTGGAAATATTTGATGAATCTTTCACAAAGCATAGGTTTTTCAGTTGAAAATTATTTTGGTTCAGAAATAATAAAACATTTTATAAAAGTACCCCGCGAAGAAAGAATAAACACAGATTGGGTTATTATATTAAGGAAATAATTATGTTGAACAGTGGAGAAATTGGGAAACAAGCATCAATAGATGGATTTGCTCACGACCATATTGTAGTTGGTATTTTAATGAAACGCTACCAAAATGTTTCATTAGTAGACTTGCCTTTATCTCCTTATGATATAATAATTGCAAGGAAATTGGAATCTGGTAAAGAAGACATAATTAGAGTTCAAGTAAAAACAGCAAAGACAAGTGTAAGTTTTACTGGTGGTACTCGTGGTGGCGTAGATAGAGAATACAAATCTGATATTAAAACTTACACACAATCTCCTGAAACATCTGATTGCATTATAGGAATTAGACCAAATTTGGATAATACATTCGATTTATTTTTTGTACCAACCGTCCTTATTGCATATTTTGGGACAAAAAGTAAAGGGCTTGGAACAATTGAATTTTTTAAAAATAACTTTGATATACTTGAAAATTGTAAAAATCACAAATACATTATTGATATATCCAAAAAGCAAGGAATCATCTAAACAATCTACCAACAAAATGTGATTTATTTGCTTGTAGCTATTCCATTTCTTTTAAAACTAAAAGTAATATTATTATTGGAAAATAAAAAAATTTATAACCTTTTTCAATCCCAAGAAGTGAACATCTCTTGATTGTTTTTTTCTTGGGATTCTTTTGCTATACGCAATTTATACTCGTCAAGTTTATTTGCTAATTTCTCATTGCTTAATGCCAAAATCTGAATTGCTAATAATCCTGCATTTTTTGCACCACCAATTGCAACAGTTGCCACAGGAACGCCAGGAGGCATTTGCACTATGCTATACAAAGAATCAACCCCATTCAAAGTCTTGGTCTGAATTGGTACACCAATTACCGGCAATGTAGTAAACGAGGCAGTCATACCAGGTAAATGTGCAGCACCACCTGCCCCTGCAATTATAACCTTAATTCCTCTGCTTTTTGCCATTTTTGCATATTCTGCCATCACATCAGGAGTGCGGTGAGCCGATACAACTCGAATTTCGAATGAAACATCAAATTCTTTGCAAACTTCTGCCGCTTGTTGCATTGTAGGATAATCCGAGTCGCTTCCCATAATTATTCCAATAAGTGGCTTCATAATTATTCCTCTTCTTGCTTTACTGCGAGATTTGCTATTGTTTCGCATAATTCGGGAAATTCCATTCCAATTTCTTTGGCAGCTTTTGGGACTAAACTTGTTGAAGTAAATCCTGGAATTACATTAATTTCCAAGAAATATGGTTCGTTTTCTTCTGTTAAACGATAATCAATTCGAGCAAATCCTTCCACTCCCAAAATCCTATTGCAAACTTCCGAAGTTGATTGAATAAATTCAGTCACATCTTGGGATAAATCAGCGGGACAGAAATAATCTGAATTTCCTTTCTTGTATTTTGTCGAATAATTATAAAAATCATCTTTTGGAACAATTTCAATTAGTGGAAGTGCCTGACCATTTATCAAGCCACAAGTGATTTCCTTGCCTTCGATAAACTCCTCTACGATAATAGTTTCCGAATATTTGGCAGCCAATTCTAATGCAGTATGAATATCATCAAGATTGCCATTTTTGATTATGCTAATTCCAATTGAACTTCCTTGGTCGTTGGGCTTTATCACAATTTTATTGCCAAATTCTTTTCGCAATTCAGTGGGCAAATTCTCATTTTCTAAATCTTCGCGATGCAAACTTACCCATTTTGGAGTAAGAATTCCATAAGAAGACAAGATGATTTTTGTGAAATTCTTATCCATCGTTACAGCACAAGTTTTTACATTGCTTCCTGTGTGAGGAATGCCCTTCAATTCAAATAATGATTGAATTAGTCCATCTTCGCCATATTTTCCGTGAAGAACGATAAATGCTACATCAATATCTTTCCACAAATCCAAACTCATCATTTCCAAATATTTGGTTGCGTCCAAATCCTTAATATCTTCTAATGTTAATTGTTGCGACACATCAAATTCCACCTCTTCGGGATTGATATAATTACTTCCATAAGCAGGGTCAACTGCTATAACATTATGTCCTTTATCGCGAAGAGCTTTCACAACTGACATTCCACCGCTGAGTGATATATTTCTTTCGGTGGATACTCCACCCATTACAACTGCAATATTCATATTATTTACTTTTTATATTTTGATAAATTTTTTCTAATTTTTGAACATCTTCCCAAACATCTCTCTTGGCATTTGGATTACGGAGCAAATATGCCGGATGGAAAGTCGGTATGACGGTTATTCCATTATATTTTAATTCTTGTCCTCGCACTTTTGTGATTTGATAGCCCTTTCCAAATAATGCAAGCAAAGGCACAGCACCAAGAGTTAATATTATTTTGGGCGAAATCAATTCGATTTGCTTTTTTAAATAAGGCAAACAAGGTATAAAATCTACTTCGGTAGGTGTTTTATTTCCGGGAGGTCTGCACTTAACAACATTTGCAATATAAACATCTTGACGCGACAAATGAATTGCTTCCAAAATCTTATCTAATAATTTTCCAGCATCGCCAACAAATGGAATACCCGATTGGTCTTCATTTTTCCCCGGAGCTTCACCAATAATCATAATCTCGGCATTTGGATTGCCATCGCCAAATACAATATTTGTGCGGGTTTCGCCAAATTTGCAAAGCATACATCCGCTAATCGAATTATTTAGTTCATCGATTGTTGTTGTTTCTTGCCAATTACTGATAGTTTTCTCGGATACTTGTGGGGAAATATCTTCTTGAATTATTTCGGTTGGTTCGTCAAAATGTAAAAGCGTATCATCATCAATTTCTATATCAGATAATTTGATTTTTTCCGCTTGAGCATTATTTAATGTATCAAATTTTTGGACAATTTCTTCTATCAATTCTTGTTTTTCTATAAATTGCAAAGGCAAAAACTCACCTTCGGCAAATTTTATTGATTCGAGTAAAATTTTATTATTTATTTTTTGCATAATTACAAAATTAAGTAAGAAAATGGAAAAACAACAATAATTTCATATTTTTGTATTATCTTATCAAACTAAATTGAATAAAATGGAACAAAATAAAATTGAAGAAATAGTTCATAGAATTGAGAAAGTTTTACCCAAAACCAAAGGTAAATTCGCTCCAGAAGATATTTCTGCTGCCACTGGCTTTTCTCTTTCAGATGTAAATGATGGATTGAAGCGATTATTAGAAATTTACCGAGCAAAAGTAGCAATGGACACCAACACAGGTAATTTAGTTTTCCAGTTTCTTTATCCATTAGAAAAAGTTGGGAAAAGAAGTTTTGGCGAAGTTCTCTACTCATTTCTCCAAGCCTTATGGAAGATTTTCACAATAGTTTACAAAGCGGCAATCGGTGTAATTTTAATAGTTTATACTGTAGTTTTTGTGATAATTATTCTTGTATTAATTATAGCAAGCTCACAATCAAACGATAGAGATAGGCGTGGCGGAATAGATTTGAGTATATTTTCGGGCATATTCCGAGCAATTTTCGAAGGAATGTATTTGCTTTCGTGGTCTAATACAATTCAAAATGTTACCGACCCGAGTGGATTAAGATATAAGCATTACGAAAAGGACAAAAATAAAGGTAAAAACTTTGTGCAATCTGTTTTCCATTTTGTTTTAGGTCCTGATAATCCACCAGTTGATAAATATGCCGACGAAAAGGAAGCAATCGCTTACATTCGTAAAGTTTCCAAAGGCAAATTAACTGCTGCTGATATTGTGTTGCTCACAGGTTGCTCGTATAACGAAGCCGAAGAACGATTAGCTCGTTATGCTACTAAATACAATGGTGAATTGGAAGTAAATGATGATGGAGTTGTAACAGCTGATTTCCAGAATTTATTGCACTCGGCAGCGATAGTTGACGAAGGCAAAATTATATATTATTACGATGAAATCGAGCCACCCGCAACTTTGACTGATAATTCCACTGGCAGGAATGTTGCCATAATTTTGATGAATACTTTCAATTTGGTCGTTTCTTCAATTTTTGCATTTGGTCCCGCCACTTACATCGTTAAGGGCGCGGAAGTGGCAGTTCCTTGGTGGTTTAGTATTGGTTTAGGTTGGTTTCCGTTTTTGTTTTCAATTTCATTTTTCTTAATTCCAATTATTAGAATTCCTTTCACTGCAATTGCAAAAAAGAAAAGAAACAAGAATATTATGCGTAAGAAACTTTTTTATGCGATTTATAAATTGAAGAAAAATATTACATTTGAATCTATCGCTCAAATGATAAATTTGCCAACAGAATTATTTGACGAAGCGCAAAATGTGTTGAACAAATTAGTTCCCGAATTGCGAGGCGAAATCAACCTTGAAGGCAATAAAGCAATAATCAATGTTGATAATTTTATAGATAATATCAGCATTTTAAAATAAGCAAATCGAGATAAAATGTATTACAACCTTCCGAAAGTTTGGAAACCTTCGGAAGTTTTATTACTATTTTCGACTCATTAAGGGACGAAAGGCGGAGGTTCTGAAAAATAAAATTCAGACACGCGATATCGGAGTCTGCTCATTTAATTAAATCAAAATTACGAGATAATTTCATAATAAATAAAAATAAATCCTCCTTTTCGTTAGAATAAGGAGGACTTAATATTATTTAATAATATGTAATGATAATTTTCTTAGCTTACATCTTCTACTGGAGTAGATTCGATTATTAATTGAGGCTCAATTGCATCATCATATTCAGCTTTTTCTTCATATTTTTCGTTAGCAAAAACACGATTTGTTCTACCGAAAATATCGCCCACTTCACTTTCGATGCGGATATTAGCATATTTTCTTAAACCTGTTCCAGCAGGAATTGGCTGACCAACTATAATATTTTCTTTCAAACCAGCAAATTTATCAGATCGAGCATGAATTGCGGCATCAGATAGCACTTTAGTTGTTTCTTGGAAAGATGCAGCAGAAAGCCAACTATCTGTTTGCAAAGATACTTGAGTGATACCAAGTAAAACTGATTCACCTGTAACATTTTCAGCTTGGCGAGCTTCGGCTAACTTTATATTTTTCTTTTTAGCAGCATTATTTATTTCGCGGAATGTCTTCTTTGAAACTAATTGACCTTCGGAGAAATCAGTTTCGCCCGGGTCTGAAATCACAACCATTCCTTTCAGTTTAGTGTTTTCGTTGTCAAATTTAATTCTATCAACAAGATCATTTTCCAAGAAAATTGAGTCGCCCGAATCAGTAATTCTAACTTTTTGCATCATTTGACGAACTATAACTTCGATATGTTTATCACTAATTTTTACACCTTGCAAACGGTACACATCTTGAATTTCATTTACCAAATATTCTTGCACAGCAAAAGGTCCTTTAATCCTCAATATATCGTGAGGATTGATTGCACCTTCAGTTAGTCTATCGCCTGCTTTGACATAATCGCCTTCTTGCACCAAAACATATTTACCATAAGCAACTGAATATTCAGCTGTTGTTAAACCATCGTGCGATGTAATTATGATAATTCGTTGACCACGTTTTGGCTTGCCAAATGCAATAACACCATCAATTTCCGCTACAACAGCTGGATTTTGAGGAGCACGAGCTTCAAATAATTCTGTTACTCTTGGCAAACCTCCAGTGATGTCTCGGGTTCTACCGTAATCTCTTGGAATCTTTGCAAGTGGAGTACCAATTGTAATAATTTCCTCGTCATCTACTCTTAATTGAGCTTTAGATGGAATATTATAAGATTTATATACATTTCCATTTTCATCAACAATATCAATTGCAGGAGATTTTGATTTATCTTTCGAATCAAATACAATTTTACTTATGTGTCCTGTTTGTTCATCATTTATTTCACGATAAGTTACATTTAGTATAAGGTCGCGATATCTTACTTTACCATTAAATTCGGCGATAATAGTTGAGTTGTATGGATCCCATTCATAAAGAACTTGTCCCCGTTTAACTGTATCGCCCTCGCGAACAGTTAATTCAGCACCATAAGTAACGTCGTATTTGACTAATTCACGATTATTTGCTAAATCCACAATTTTAATTGCACCACTATGACTCACGGAAACTAAATGTGACTCATCGCCAGAACCATAAGAAATTGTTCTGAGATTTTCGAATTGCACATATCCGTCAAATTTTGCAACAACTTGAGATTGTTGAGCAACAACTGCTGCAGCACCACCAGTGTGGAATGTTCTAAGTGTTAGCTGAGTACCAGGTTCACCAATTGATTGGGAAGCAATTGTTCCAACTGCCTCGCCCACATCAACTAATTTGCCAGTTGCCATATTTCTACCATAGCATTTAGCACAAACACCTTGCTTGGATAAACAAGTTAGTGCCGAACGAATTTTTACAGATTCAATTGACGATGCTTCGATTTTTTCGGCTGCATCTTCATCAATAATATCACCAGCTTTAACGTACAATTCTTCTGTAATTGGATCTACGACATCTACCAAGGCAGTTCTTCCCAAAATTCTTTCTTTCAATGGCTCTTTAACTTCTTCACCATCTTTCAAAGCAGTTGTGTCAACGCCACGGTGAGTACCGCAATCAACTTCAGTAACAATCATATCTTGTGCAACATCGTGCAAACGGCGAGTTAAGTACCCTGCATCGGCTGTTTTCAAGGCTGTATCTGCCAAACCTTTACGAGCACCGTGAGTGGAAATAAAGTATTCCAATATTGATAAACCTTCTTTAAAGTTTGCAATGATTGGGTTTTCAATCAATTCACCACCCGAACCAGTAATGTTTTTCTTTGGTTTAGCCATCAAACCACGCATTCCAGCTAATTGGCGAATTTGTTCTTTCGAACCTCTCGCTTGTGAGTCAAGCATCATAAAGAATGTATTAAAACCACCTTTATCTTTTTGTAATACATTGAATAATTTGTCTGCTACTGTGTTAGTTGCCTTACTCCAACTATCTATAATTTTGTTATATCTTTCGCCACTTGAAATCACACCCATCTTGAATGCTTTATCAAATTGGTCTACGGTTGCTTGTGTCTTTTCGATTACTTCGCGTTTTTCAAATGGAATAATTACGTCAGAAATACTTACAGTTAAGCCACCTCGCGTTGCCATGTCGTATCCCATATTTTTCATATCATCAAGGAATTCAACTGTTCTATTCAATCCAGCTTTACGGAAACTTAAACCAATAAATTGACGCAATCTTTTCTTAGTTAATAATTCATTTACGAAACCTAATTCGTCAGGAACTATTAAATTAAATAATAATCTACCTGCTGTAGTTTTAATAGTTTGTCCTTTAAAGCGAACAGTAATCATCGAACCAAATTCTAATTTTTTGGAATTTAAGGCAATAATTACTTCTTCCTCTGAACTAAATGATTTTCCTTCACCGATGGCACCAGCCTTCTGTTTTGTTAAATAATACAATCCAAGAACCATATCTTGAGATGGTACTGTAATTGGGTCGCCATTTTGAGTGTGCATAATATTATTTGGAGCTAACATTAAAAGCAATGCTTCTAATTGTGCTTCATGGCTAAGTGGTAAGTGCACTGCCATTTGATCGCCGTCAAAGTCAGCGTTGAATGCAGTACAAACCAATGGGTGAAGTTGAATTGCTTTTCCTTCAATTAATCTTGGTTGGAATGCTTGAATGCCCAATCTATGAAGAGTAGGAGCACGATTAAGCATTACTGGATGTCCTTCGATAACTTGCTCTAAAATATCCCAAACTTCATTGGTTTTACGTTCCACAACTTTTTTAGCACTTTTTACAGTCTTAACAAAGCCTTTTTCTATTAATTTACGGATAATAAAAGGTTTAAATAATTCAACTGCCATATCTTTAGGCAAGCCACATTCGTGTAATTTCAATTCTGGACCTACCACAATCACGGAACGACCAGAATAATCCACACGCTTTCCAAGCAAGTTTTGACGGAACCGACCTTGCTTTCCTTTTAATGTATCCGCTAATGATTTTAATGACTTAGAAGTGTCAGTTTTATTGGCTTTCTTTGTACTATCAAATAAAGCATCAACTGCTTCTTGCAACATTCTTTTTTCATTACGCAAAATAACTTCAGGAGCTTTAATATCGATTAATCTTTTTAATCTGTTATTACGGATAATTACACGGCGATATAAGTCATTTAAGTCAGATGTTGCAAATCTACCTCCGTCTAATGGAATTAATGGACGTAAATCTGGTGGAATCACAGGGATAACATCCATAACCATCCAACTTGGTTCATTAGAGTATTCTTTGTCTTCTTTTCTGCGGAAAGCATCTAATACTCTAAGTCGTTTAAGCAATTCAGCTTTACGAACAGCAGATGTTTCATTTTTTAATTCTTCTTTAGAATGAGCATAATCTTTGTCGGCTTCTACTCTTTTCAGTAATTCTTTGATTGCTTCGCCACCAATTAAAGCTATGAATTTGTTTGGATCTTCGTCATCTAATTCCAATTCCTCTTTACTTAATTGAGAAATTGTTTTAAGGTATTCTTCTTCGGTCATTAAATCTTTTTGTCTTAGACTTGTGCTACCAGGTTGAACAACTACATAGGATTCATAATAGACAATTCTTTCAACATCTTTGGTTGGCATACCCAAAACAGAGCTAATTTTGCTTGGCAAAGATCTTAAAAACCAAATATGAACTACTGGCACAGCAAGTAAAATATGTCCCATTCTTTCGCGGCGAACACTTTTACTTGTAACTTCCACTCCACAACGATCGCAAACTATACCTTTATATCTAATTCTTTTATATTTACCACAAGCACATTCCCAATCTTTAATTGGACCAAATATTTTTTCGCAGAACAATCCGTCCTTTTCAGGGCGAAACGAACGATAATTTATCGTTTCTGGTTTTGTTACTTCGCCGTGGGAACGATCTAATATTTCATCTGGCGATGCTAATTTTACAATTAGTTCTTTAAATCCACCTCTTGGCATCGTTATTTGTTGCTGCATATTTATAGCCTCACTTAATTTTCGATTTTATTATTTCTGAATATTTTATTTATAAATTAAATCTAATCCCAAACCTTGTAATTCTCTCACAAGAACCTTGAATGATTCGGGTACGTTTGGATCGGGAGCATTATCTCCTTTTACAATTGATTCGTATATTTTCGACCTACCAGGTACGTCATCGGATTTTACTGTTAACATTTCTTGCAATATATTAGAAGCACCATAACCTTCGAGTGCCCACACTTCCATTTCTCCCAATCTTTGTCCGCCAAATTGTGCTTTACCGCCCAATGGCTGTTGAGTAATTAGTGAGTAAGGTCCTATTGAACGTGCGTGAATTTTATCATCAACCATGTGAGCCAATTTTAGCATATAAATAACACCGACAGTTACTTTCTCGGTAAATGGCTCGCCACTTCTACCATCATACAATACTGATTTTCCATCGCGGGGCAATCCAGCTTTTTCTAAGAAATCTCCAACTTGTTCCCAAGTAGCACCATCAAATATTGGTGTTGCAAAATATACACCCAATTTTTGTGCAGCCCAGCCAAGTGCAGTTTCGTACAATTGACCTAAGTTCATACGAGAAGGCACGCCCAACGGATTTAATACTATTTCCACAGGAGTTCCATCTGGCAAAAACGGCATATCTTCTACTGGAACAATCTTGGAAACAATACCTTTGTTACCGTGCCGTCCTGCCATTTTATCGCCTACTTGTAATTTTCTTTTCTTAGCAACATATACTTTAGCCATTTCCAAAATACCAGCAGGCAATTCATCGCCCGAAGCAAGTTTATTTCGTTCAGAACGGAATAAATTCTTTTGGTCGGTGCGATAAATCAAGAAATTACTTATCATATCTTTGATTAATTCATTCTTATCTGCATCTGCTAAATAATTTTGGTCTGCATCTAATTGTTCTGGTTTTAGCACGCCTTTTTTGTATTGTTCCATAATTTTTTCGGCAGTTAATTTTGCACCATTACGGAATACTGGAATGCCATTTCTTAACTTAATACCTAAAGAAACTTCTTGATCTAACAAATTAGTTAATCTTGCAATTAAATCATTGTCAATTGCGAGCAATGTTTCTTTTTCGCGTTTTGTTAATAATTCTTGAGCCTTCTTATCTTTCTCGCGTGAAAACTTATCGTTAGTAATTTGTCGCCTTGAGAATAATTTAGTATTCATTACAATACCTTTCAAACCAGGTGTTGCTTTGAGCGATACGTCTTTTACATCACCGGCTTTTTCACCAAAGATTGCACGCAACAATTTTTCTTCTGGAGTTGGATCTGTTTCGCCTTTAGGAGTAATTTTTCCAATTAAAATATCGCCTTCTTTAACAGTTGCACCAATTCTAACAATACCGCGTTCGTCTAATTCCTTAACTGCTTCGTCATTAACATTTGGAATTTCACGAGTAAATTCTTCTTCACCTCGTTTTGTATCACGCACTTGCAATGCAAATTCTTCAATATGAACCGAAGTAAACACATCCCAAGCAACTAATTTCTGTGAGATAATAATCGCATCTTCAAAATTATATCCACGCCAAGGCATAAATGCTACCAGTACGTTTTTACCTAAAGCTAATTCCCCATTTTCTGTAGATGAATTATCTACAAGTGGCATTCCTTTCACAACTCGTTGACCTTTTTTAACGATAGGTCTTTGATTAATTGTTGTATCTTGGTTTGTTCTTTCGAATTTCTTAAGTTCATAGGTGATAACTTCTTGGTAACCCCAGTCTGTATATTTTTCTTTCTCGGAACGAATATCATCGTAACGAACTGTAATTTTCTCCGCATCAACATAATCAACTACACCAGCGCCACGAGCAAAAATAAGTGAACGAGAGTCTTTGGCAATTCTTGCTTCCATACCTGTACCGACCATTGGTGATTGAGGACGTAATAAAGGAACTGCTTGACGTTGCATATTCGAGCCCATCAATGCACGATTCGCATCGTCGTGTTCGAGGAATGGAATGAGTGATGCTGCAGCCGAAGTTAGTTGATCTGTTGAAATATCCATATAATCCACTTGTTCGGGAGAAACTAAAACGAAATCGCCCGATTTACGTGCTCTTAATTTGGACTCAACAATTTTTCTATTTTCATCAATACGAGTTGATGCAGGAATCAAAATTGCTCCTTCTTCTTCGTCTGCCGTTAGGTACACAACTTCGTTTGAAACAATTCCATCTACAACTTTATAATACGGAGTTTCCAAGAAACCTAAATCATTAACTTGTGAGTGAATTGCAAGCGAGGAAATCAAACCAATATTTGGTCCTTCAGGTGTTTCAATCGGACACAATCTGCCGTAATGAGTATAGTGAACGTCACGAACTTCAAATCCAGCTCTATCTCGGCTTAAACCGCCAGGTCCAAGAGCAGATACACGTCGTTTATGAGTTAATTCAGCTAATGGATTAGTTTGATCCATAAATTGAGATAATTGATTTGTTCCAAAGAATTGATTTATAACCGAGGTTATCATTCTGGAATTAATCAATTCTGATGGCGATAAAGATTGATTATCTTTTAAGCCTAATTTTTCTTTGATAGTTCTTGCCATTCTTGCCAAACCAATATTAAATTGATTTGCTAATTGCTCACCAACTGAACGAACACGTCTATTGCTAAGGTGATCGATATCATCGCCTACCATTTTATTATCATGCAAGTACAACAAATGTTTGATAACAGCAATGAAGTCTTCGATAGTTAATACAACACAGTCGTAACCTGCACTAACTTCTAAAACATCTTTTATCTTGAATCTACCAACAAGCCCTAAGTCATATCTTTGATTATTAAAAAATAATTTATCAAGCAGAGCAGCAGCAGTTTCTGCATCAGGTGGTTCTGTAGTTCTGATTGTTCTAAAGATAGTTTCTAATGCTTCTTCCCTATTGCGAGTTGGGTCTTTCTGTAAAGTCTTCGCTATAATTGGTTCTTCACTTGGGTCGTATTCTTTAAACAACTTTATATTATTTACTGTTGTAGCTTTTATTGTTTCGAACAATTTTGGGCTAAGAATTGCATCTCTTGTAGCGATGATTTCACCTGTATTCAAGTCGATAATATCAGATGCAATTTTGCGATTTATAAAATTCTCATCTAAATTATCTTGATTAATTTCTTCGAATAATTCGAACAAATTCAAAATATCTTCATCAGAAGAAAATCCCAAAGCACGCAACAATGTAGTAGCTGGAAATTTCTTTTTGCGGTCAACATAGCAATATAAAACATCGTGAATATCTGTTGTAAATTCAACCCAAGAGCCACGCATTGGAATAATACGAGCAGAGTAAATTTTCATTCCATTTGGATGCATTGTATCATCAAAAAACACGCCAGGTGAACGATGGATTTGAGTAACTATAATTCTTTCCGCACCATTTATTATGAATGTGCCTCGCTCAGTCATTGCAGGAATATTCCCCAAATAAACATCTTGTTCTACTGGTTCGATATAATCTTCGGTATCGGGTTCTGCTTTGGAGGACAACCTTAGTTTAGCCTTTAATGGTTTAGCGTATGTTAGTTCTCTTTCACGGCATTCCTGCTCGGAATACTTAGGTCTTTCAATATTATATTCTATAAAATCCAATTGAAATACAGATGAATTATCTTCAATAGGAAAGTTTTGTAAGAATATTTTCTGCAAGCCTAATGGTTTTCTCTTTGAAGGAGGAACATATTCTTGCAAAAATTCTTGATATGAATTGATTTGAACATTTAACAAATCGGGATATAAATCAGTTTTACCAAAGCGAGAGAAATCAATTCTTTTCCTTAAACGGATAATTCCTGCATCGCTTTCGAGTAACTTAACATCTGCGTTTTTCTCGTAAGTTGCTTGTTTGTAGGTATTTAGCAAATAATCAATATTGGTATGTTCGTTTTTGTCGTAATTAACTGCCACGCCAGCCTCCTTAAAAAATAGAAAAAAGGATTTTTGATGTTGAATTATTAATAATTAAACATCATAAATCCTAAGTAATATTAATGTGTTTCAATTTATAGTTATAATTTTAATTGTTATTATATTAATTATTTTAATATTATAAATTTCAATATGATAAAGTTCAATAATATTATTGATAATAATAACTTGAACCGACATTTTCTTGTCGGTCCAAGTTTAAAACGAATATACGAATAGCCAATGAAATTATTTCAAAGTTACTTTAGCACCAGCTTCTTCAATCTTCTTCTTCATATCTTCAGCTTCAGCTTTGGAAGCACCTTCTTTAACTACTTTTGGAGCAGCTTCAACTAAATCCTTAGCATCTTTCAAACCTAATCCAGTCAATTCGCGAACAACTTTGATTACGTTGATTTTGTTTGCACCGATTTCAGTTAATTCTACATCAAATTCAGTTTTTTCTTCTGCTGCAGGAGCAGCTTCAGCTGCTGCAGGAGCAGCACCTGCCATCATCACTGGAGCGGCAGCAGTTACACCAAATTTTTCTTCTAAAGCTTTCTTTAAATCAGCAGCTTCTACTAATGTGAGATTAGAAATCTCTTCTAAAAGTTTTTCAATTTTTTCTGACATTTTAAATATCTCCTAATAATTATTTTTCTTTTTTTTAAAATTTTTTTTAAAAGTTTATTGATTTAACAACAATACAACTATAAATATTGTTGCTGTGCAAATTTCATTATAAAAATTACGCACTTCGTTTTTTTGCAGATTCTTCGATGACCGAAGCTAAATCTCTCATTACAGCATTTATCGAACCTACGATTCCTGAAATTGGTGCGTTTAAACTTCCCAATATACCAGCAATTAATTCTGCTTTTGTTGGCAAACTTGCCAAAGTCTTGAGTTGGTCTGGTCCGTAGAACACTCCTTCTACAATAGCTGCTTTGAATTTTGGTTTTTCGGATTTATCCAAAATTGGCTTCAAAACTTTTGCTGGTGTAAGAGGATCACCGTAGCTAAATGCGATTCCAGTACTTCCTTGAATGAAGCTCCTGTCGTAGAATTTCATTCCGATTTCTTCCAATGCAATTTCGATAAGAGTATTTTTCGCTACTCTATATTCAACTTGCTTTTCTACAAACAATCTACGAAGATTATTTATTTCAGCAACATTCATTTTCTCGAAATCAATAAAGAAATAGCCCGATGCCTTCTCAAACTTTTCTCTGAGTTCTGCAACAATTTGCTTTTTTTCTACTAAATTTCCCATAAATTTCCCATTGATTTATATTACTTGTAGCAACATATTAATTTAGTAAATTAATACGAGAAGCATGCTACAATTGCGTAATAGCCTTTATTAACATTAATATTATTCGATTGGTACTGAGCTTTCACTAATTTGAACGCCAGGTCCCATTGTTGAACTTAAACTAATATGTTTAACGTATTTTCCTTTAGCTGTTGATGGTTTTGCACGCAAAATATTATTGAAGAACGTCACCATATTTTCATATAGTTTATTATCGTCAAAAGAACATTTTCCGATGGCTGCAGAAATATTACCTGTTTTGTCTACACGATATTCAATTTTACCTGCCTTTATTTCTTTGATTGCTTTTTCCACTTCAAAAGTAACAGTTCCTACTTTAGGATTAGGCATCAAGCCACGAGGACCTAAAATACGACCCAATTTACCAACTTCGCCCATAACGTCTGGTGTTGCAATAACTACGTCAACATCAGTCCAACCAGATTTAATTTTTTCGATGTATTCTTCCAATCCAGCATAATCTGCACCAGCATTCAAGGCTTCTTGATCTTTTGGTGATTTTGCCAAAACTAAAACTTTAACTGTTTTACCAGTTCCGTGTGGCAGTGAAACAGTTCCACGCACCATTTGATCAGCTTTACGTGGATCAACACCTAACTTAATTGCGATTTCGAATGATTCGTCAAATTTTGCTGTAGCATTCTTTTTTACTAATCCAACTGCTTCTTTAGCATCGTAAACTTTTGATTTATCAACACTTTTAGCAACAACTTTATATCTTTTACTAAATTTTTTCATTACTTTTCTCCTTCCTTATTAACCTTCTGAAACCTCTAAACCCATCGAGCGAGCGGTGCCCTTAACCATACTCATTGCGGACTCAATAGTGTGAGCATTCAAATCTTTCATTTTTAATTCAGCAATTTCTTTAACTTGTGCCAAGGTTACAGTTCCAACTTTCTTTTTGTTTGGTTCTGCCGAGCCTGATTTCAAATTTGCTGTTTTCTTTAATAATACTGCTGCAGGTGGTGTTTTTAAAACAAATGTAAAGCTTTTATCGGAAAAATATGATACCACAACTGGTAAAATTGTTCCAACTTGTTTTTGAGTCATTGCATTAAACTGCTTTACAAATTCCATACCATTCAAACCTCTTTGACCGAAAGCAGGTCCTACAGGAGGTGCCATAGTTGCCTGACCAGCGTTCAACTGCAACTTAAATGTACCAATAAGTTTCTTTGCCATTTTATATCTCGATTTTTATTATCTATATTATAATTAAATTATTTAAGCAATTATTAATTTTATCAATTTAATTTTATTAAGTTAATTAATCAATAATTCTTATCAATGATTTTCCAATTCAATTTGCGTAAAGTCGAGCTCAACAGGAGTTTTACGTCCCAAGATGCCAACTTCCACTTTTACTTTTTGCTTTTCATTATTAATTTCAACGATAGTTCCCGAAAATGTATTGAATGGTCCATCAATTACCATTACTGGATCGCCAATTTGGAATGCAGTTTCGATAGTCGAAACATCTTTACGCTCTTCTACTCTGCCCATAATTCTATCCACTTCGGCTTGTTGCAATGCAGTTGGCTCGTTTTTACGACCAACAAAAGCCACTACAGACTGAAGCGAAACAATTACATCTTTTAACTTTTTATTCAAATCGCAATAAATCATTATATAACCAGGCAAGAAATTTTTCACCTTAGTTCTACGCTTACCATTACGAACCTCAAATACAGTTTCTTCGGGCACTAAAACATCTTTAACACGTCCATCTAAACCGTATCTTTTAGTTTCTGAAAATATCTGTGCTTTTACTTTATTCTCCTGACCAGTGTAAGTACGCAAAGCATACCACTTATACTCCACAGATTCTTTGGCAATCTGCGGGGATTCTTGTGCTGGTTCTTGCGGAATATTTACTTGGTAATCGTCCATCTATATCTCTTAAATCTTAAATAATGATTAAAAAATAAAAGAATAAACGAATGTTGTAATTTGGTCAATTACAAAAACGAGACCAGTAATAATAAGAGTACCAGCAATAACAATTTTAGTTGATTCTGTTAATTGCTCACGTGTAGGCCAGGAAACTTTTTTCATTTCTACGACTACGTCGTTGGTTATAGATTTGATTTTTGCAAACATAATAATCTTAAAATAATAATAGCACGGGTGGTAGGACTCGAACCCACAGCCAACGGTTTTGGAGACCGCTACTCTACCAATTGAGCTACACCCGTGTGGTGATGCTGAGCTGATGACGGGACTTGAACCCGTGACCTCTTCCTTACCAAGGAAGTGCTCTACCTGCTGAGCTACATCAGCATTAGAGCGGGAAGCGGGACTCGAACCCGTGACCCTCAGCTTGGGAAGCTGATGCTCTACCAACTGAGCTATTCCCGCATCAATGCGGAGCTTCCTCCCACAACTTAATTATCTAAGAACTTGTCTGTTTATTTTTCAAGTGTTATCGGTGTAAGAATTTCACTTGAAAATTTTTAGTTGGAGCGGGAGACGAGACTCGAACCCGCAACCCTCAGCTTGGAAGGCTGATGCTCTACCATTGAGCTACTCCCGCTTATTTTCATTTCTTGCTTTGTGGGCAGAGAAGGATTCGAACCTCCGTACGGCGTAGCCGAACAGATTTACAGTCTGTCGCGTTTAACCACTTCGCTATCTGCCCATCTTGCACTTCTTCAAAAATGAAGAATACAAAATTACAAAAAAACAAATTAATAGCCAAAGATTTTTGGATTTTTTTTGGAATTCTTTTTAAAATTATTAATTTGGAGATATATTTCTTTAATTTTTATATAAAATTATTTAAAATTATATAAAATTTTTACAAAAATAATATTGTTCGCAAAATTAGTTCCCTATTTTCTGAAAATAAAAAATACTGCCAAAACCAAAAAGATAAATCCAATAAAATGATTAATTTTCAAAGTTTCGTTCTTAAAAAATAGAACAGAAAAGATCGTGAAGACAACCAATGTGATTACTTCTTGCATTACTTTTAATTGCACCAGACTAAATGGTCCCCCGTAAGCCTGATAGCCAATTCGATTAGCAGGGACTTGGAAGAAATATTCAAACAAAGCTACTCCCCAACTAATAAAGATAATTGAAATTAATCCCAATTTATTGAACCACTTCATTTCTGCAAATTTAAGATGTCCGTACCAAGCAAGAGTCATAAAAGTATTGGAAATTATCAGCAATACTATTGTTAAAAATGATTTCATATTTTCAGTAAATTATTATTTACAAAATTATTGAGAAATTTAGTTCTAATAAACACATTTTATATTCATTTTATATTTATAATTGGATGATGAGTTTTTGTTGATTGGTGTTAATCATAGGAGGCTGTCTCATAAGTCAGCTTTGCTGTCATTCCCACGAAAGTGGGAATCCATA
>DYLM01000139.1 GCA_020722095.1 Chloroherpeton thalassium | reverse complement strand
TAAAGTTTTTAAAGTTTTTAAAGTTTTTAAAGTTTTTAAAGTTTTTAAAGTTTTTAAAGTTTAATGTTTAATGTTTAATGTTTAATGTTTGTAATGTTGTAATCCCGTAGGGATGATAATATTATAGCTCATAATGTTTTTGGTTATTGGGATTATTTTTCTTTGAAATATGGAATTAATGTTTCAAACATTTGCTCATTTGAAAATGAAATCACATTTGTTTCGCCCGTTACATACATAAAGTTCTTATCACCCGCCCATCTTGGCACAATATGAAAGTGGATATGACCGGGTAAGCCCGCTCCTGCTACATTCCCAATATTAACACCTACATTAAAACCACTTGGCTTTAATGCTTTTTCTAAAATTCCAATTGACTCACGAATGGATTGGAAAATTTCAGTTAGTTCATCATCATTAAGTTCGGTGAAATCAGAAATATGCCTTTTGGGTGCAATTAATAAATGCCCACTTGTATATGGAAATTTATTCATTATAATGATGCAATGCTCTCTAATTGAGAGAATTAGGTTATTGGCAAGTTCAGTTGCCGATGAATTAATTGCTTGACAAAAAAAGCATTCATCATTTGTGTGATTATCATCTTTGAAATGTTCAATATATTTTGAACGCCAGGGCGACCACAAAAAATCCATAATTGACCTATTTACAATCAACAAAATTAATCAATTCAAATGAAATTGTTTATTAAATCGTTTAAATATATTAAAATTGATTAGGTTTGATTAAAATTACGTAAATTTGAATTTTAATTATAGACAAGTTTAACAAAAACATAAAGTAATATGATATTTAATACACAAACTCTATTTGCTGCTGCTCCACCTGCGGGCGGACAAGGGGCTCCCGGTGGGACAGGTTCCCTAATCTCAACTTTGATTATGTTTGCTGCAGTTATTGCAATAATGTATTTCTTGATGATTCGCCCCCAACAAAAAAGACAAAAAGAACATCAAAAAATGCTTGAAAGCATAAAGAAAGGAGATAAGGTTGTTACAAGTTCGGGTATGCACGGAACAGTTGTTGAAACTGACGAAAAAACAATGACCGTTCAAGTTGCCGAAAATACTAAAATAAAATTTGAGCGTGGAGCTATAGCTACAAAACTCTAATTTTTAAGGTAAAATATGTTTAATAATCTTTTGCCACACGGCAAAAGATTTATTTTTTTTCATAAATTGAAAATTTAGAATAAATTTAATATAATATAATAATGATGAATTCAATTAAAGAAGTTTTAGAAGATCTTGCCAAAGGCAAGATGGTGATTATAATGGACGATGAAGACCGCGAGAACGAAGGCGATTTAATCGCTTCCGCCGAGCTTTGCACTGCTGATACAATTAATTTTATGTCAACCTATGCTCGTGGTTTAATTTGCACTGCTTTACCTGAATCGAGGGCTGAAGAGTTAGCTTTAGATGTAATGGTTCGTGATAATTCTGCATTCCACCAAACTCGTTTTACTATTTCCGTAGATTATGCTCACGGAACTTCTTCGGGTATTTCTGCTTTTGATAGAGCAGCTACTGTTCGTGCTTTGGCAAACGCTGAAACTAAACCAAGTGATTTGCTTCGTCCTGGTCATATTTTCCCGCTAATTGCCCGCAAAGGTGGAGTGCTGCGACGTGCCGGTCATACCGAAGCAGTAGTGGATTTGATGAGATTGGCAAATTTAAAACCGGTCGGCGCTTTATGCGAGATTATGAATGAAGACGGCACAATGGCAAGATTGGACAATTTATTGGAATTCGCTAAAATCCACGATTTAAAAATTGCCACAATCAAAGATTTAATTTCATATTTAGTTGTGAATGAAGTATTAGTTGAAGAGTTAGCAGAAGCAAATTTGCCTACTGAATATGGTGAATTTAACATAAAAGTTTTCCGAAATATCATTGATGGTACCGAACATACTGCCCTTGTAAAAGGCACTTGGGAAGCCGACGAGCCAATCTTGGTTCGCGTTCATTCCGAATGTCATACGGGCGATATATTCGGCTCGTTGCGATGCGACTGCGGTCCTCAACTACACAAGGCTATGCAAATGGTTGAAGATGCAGGCAAAGGTGTAGTACTTTATATGAAGCAAGAAGGTCGTGGCATTGGGCTTGTTAATAAAATCAAGGCATATAAATTGCAAGAAATGGGATTGGATACAGTTGAAGCAAATCTTGCATTGGGATTCGAAGCCGACTCACGCGATTATGGAATTGGCGCACAAATTTTAAGATTATTAGGCGTAAAGAAAATGAGATTAATGTCAAATAATCCCACTAAAAGAGTTGGATTGGAAAGTTATGGATTGGAAATTGTAGAAACTGTTGCAATAGAGATAACGCCTAATCCGATTAATGAAAAGTATTTAGCTACCAAGAAATATAAAATGGGTCATAATTTAAAAGAAATATAAATCAAATAATAAAAATTAATATAAATAGAAAATAAAGAGGTTTTAGATGTCAGATATAGTTTATCTTACCAAGCAAAGAATGCTTGAATTGCAAAAAGAATTAGAAGTATTGACAACTGTTAAGCGAACAGAAATTGCTCAAAAGATTGCTGATGCACGCTCCCACGGAGATTTATCAGAAAATGCAGATTATGACGCTGCCAAAGAGGAACAAGGCTTATTGGAATTGCAAATTTCAAAGTTAGGGGCTTTATTATCCAAAGCACAAGTAATAACATCGGATCAATTTCCAACCGACAAAGTATATATTTTATCAAAAGTAAAATTAAAAGATTTAGATAATAAAGAAATAATTGAATATATTATGGTATCTGACAGTGAAGCTGATTTTATGGAAAATAAAATTTCTGTTTCGTCTGTTGTTGGCAAAGCATTATTAGGGAAAAAAGTGGGTGATGTAGTTGAAATAAAAGTACCTGCAGGCACATTAAAATACGAAGTATTAGATATTGGCAAATCCGATATGTAAAGAA
>DYLM01000037.1 GCA_020722095.1 Chloroherpeton thalassium | reverse complement strand
GAAATTGTGTTAAAGACGTCATTAGGAGTTCCGATTTATCGGGACGAAGCAATCTAATTTAATTTGATAATTTGTATTGATTTAGATGTGCCACATCTGCGAGATGTGGCACATCTACGAGGACACAAACTTTACCATCTATAATAATTTCATCCCTTCGGGATTACATTCAACTTTACAAACTTTATGAACTATAATATTATCATCCCTACGGGATTTATTTGTTGGATGTTTTTTTCAGAACCTCCCCCTGACCCTACCTGTCCCGACTTGTCGGGATCACGGAGGGGGATTTTTGATATACGATTGTAGGGAAATTTTACAAAGTCAATGTTTTTTGTGCATTACATTATCATTATTACATCTTTAAGATGTTCTATTGTATATTCTTGGTTTTTGTAGTTAATCATAATTGCATCAAATCTGCATTCAGTATCTTCAATGTTATTTATCATCAAATAACCTTTGGCAATATTCACTAATTGCTTTTGTTTTCTTGGATTTATTGCTTCAAATCCTGTCCCATAATTCTCATTTGACCTTGTTTTGACCTCGCAAAACACCAATACATCGCCATCTTTTGCTACAATGTCAATTTCCCCACTTTGTCCAAATCTGAAATTCTTTTTGATAATATTATATCCCAACTTTTTAAGATATTCCGAAGCAATTTTCTCGCCTTTATCACCAAATTGTTTGTTTTGCATAATTTAATAAATATTAAAATGATTTTGAGATTACTGTTCAGTTGAATATTTGTCTTGTTCATCTTCTACTTCGATAGGATAATCTCCAGTGAAGCAGGCATTGCAATATCCAACTTTTCCACCATTTGGAACTATGCTCATTAATTTATCTATAGAAAGGTATTTTAGCGAATCTACACCAATTGCTTTTCCAATTTCTTCTATGCTATTATAATGATTGGCAATAAGTTCATCTTTACTCGGGAAATCCATACCATAATGGCAAGGAAATTTTACTGGTGGAGAAGTAATTCTCAGATCCACCGAGCGAGGATTTGCTCCACGCAGCAAATTAACCAAAGCAATTGAAGTTGTACCTCGTACGATTGAATCATCAACAACGGTAATGTGGCGATTTTCAATTATTCCCTTCACCAAACTTAATTTCATCTTCACTTTCAACTCGCGTGCATCTTGGTCGGGCGAGATAAAACTCCGTCCAACATAGTGGCTACGAATCAAACCAAATTCAAACTTGGTTGGATAGTTCAATTTATTATTTTGTGTGGCAAAACCTAAAGTAGCAGTATTTCCACTATCGGGAACAGGGATAACATTTACTTTTTCGTCATCATCTTTAACAACAGGGCTTTCTTCTGCCAATACTTTACCTAACTTTCTACGAATTTTATCTACATTTTCACCAAAGATTTTGCTATCAGGACGAGCAAAATAAATATATTCAAAGATACAATGCTTGGATTGTGGCGGAGTTTGCTCTAAAATTTTATATGATTTAATTTCACCTGTTTTTAGAGTTTCGTCATCAATTACAACTATTTCATTATGCTCAACAGAGCGAATATATTCTGCACCGATAATATCAAAAGCACAAGTTTCACTTGCCAATACATAACTATCGCCATCTTTATGTTTTAATTTTCCAATTGAAAGTGGTCTAACGCCAAGTGGATCGCGTGCTCCAATAAGTGTATTGTTAGTGAGAATGACTAAACTATATGCACCTTTTGCTGTTTGGAGTGCTTCGGTAATTTGCTCTAATTGGGTTTCTTTTTTACTATGTGCAACCAAGTGCATAAATAATTCGCTATCGGTAGTTGTTTGGAAAATGGCTCCTTGCTCTTGTAATGCACGGCGAAGTTTGATTGTGTTGGTCAAATTTCCATTGTGTGCCAAGGACATCAATCCAGATTTATAGATAATATTGAAAGGTTGGATATTTGCACGAGTAGTAGAACCTGTTGTGGAATAACGATTATGAGCGATCGCAGCATTTCCAATCAATACATCTGTAAAGATTTTTGGGTCGGCAAAAACCTCCGAAACAAGTCCAGTGCCTTTATTATAAGCAAATCGTTTTTTCTTTTTCTTTTCATCATAATAAAATGAAGTAATTCCAGCGGCTTCTTGTCCGCGATGCTGCATAGAGAATAGTCCATAATATGCCATCAGCGAGGCTTGTGGATGTCCGTATATTCCAAAAACTCCACAATTGCTTTTTGGTTTGTCAATTTCTTTAAATTTTTGTATATCCATTTATGCTTCTACTAAAATACAAAATTAATTAATTCCACAAAATCAATAATCAATTTGAAAACCAATGCCGAAATAATGTGCAAAACTTTTATAAAATTGACCATAATAATCTTCACCGGCATAATATTCTGCTTTAAGTAGTATTCCTCTGTTTGCTGCTGACTTAAATAAAATTCCACCAACAATATTATTCATTCCAAAGTATTTTCCATCGTATCCATTCACTTTGAAATCATAAGCAAGTTGAATTTCTGCTCTTGGTGTAATTGCTTTTTTATATTCAATTCCCAAATTAGGAATAATCAAGTTTACATCTTTCGGGATATATGAAAACACAGCTGTTATTCCTAAATATGGACGAAATTCCTTTTTGTGATATGCAATTGTAAAATCCACAAATTCACGAGAATAAACAAATGGAGATTGAAAGAACTTATCATTGTCCGAAAATCCATCAGACAAGTGGGTGGAAATATGTCCTAATCGCACTCTTGATTCTAATTCGGCATTTTCATATTTTGTAATGTTGCTTGAATTTATTCCAAAATAGAAATCTGTGGTTTCTACTGGAAATTTCATCTTTCCTTCGGAACGCAATCTTGTGAATGTGAAAAAATCAACTCCAATGCTCCATTTATACAGCTCCTTGTATTGCTTCTGAAATAAATCATAACTCCCGCCAATATCTAATCGCAACTTCTCATCTGCATTTGTGAAAATTACGCCTATTCTGCTTTCGTGTATGTTTGCTAATAGCGGTTTAAAGTTAAGGTCGAACACTTTATTTTCTGCTTTTATCAAATTGGAATGTGAAATTGTGAAAATTGCGATTAAAATGAGTATTTTTTTCATTATTTTATTAATTAATTTTGGGAAAAAAACAAAATTATGCAAATTAGTTTATAGTTTATTAGCTTTAATATAATTTTGTATTAATAAAAATTGCCAAAATGAAATTTCTTTTATTTATAACATTACTTTTTGCTTTGAGTATCATAAATTTATTCGGTCAGATGACTAAAATTTGCGATATTCAAGTTAATGAATCGCTTTTCGCAAAGTTGGATAAGTATTCTATGCAATTTTACGAGAAAGGAAATAAGTTCATCAAGGAATCCCAAGGTGTGTTTTTTGAACAGCTTATCGAAAAAAGCATTATCAAAATTGATTCAATCAATCCTAATTCTTTGATTTTCATTGCTTATTCAACTGATAGCACCAAAATCACCTTCTCATATTCTGATGTCTCTCATAAAATTTCCAAAATTCCTGTTATTCTTGCTGGAAAGGAAAAAATAACTTTGCCTGACACTGTTAAATTGTTTGATGTTGGGTCTAAAATGAATAAAGATGAACTTGCTCAAGTTGATGAAGTCTTTACTTATATTCAAAAGTACAAGATTGTGTTCCAATTCACACTTAATAAAGCCCAAATTACTGAAATTAAAAAGAATATTCTACAGAATTTCTTTATTATCTTTCCCCAAGACAATTCTACTAATCGTTGGATTGGTAATATTTATAAAATAGAAGTCTATAAAATTTAAGGATTTAATAAAATGAAACAAATTATTGAGTGCGTTCCTAATTTTTCGGAAGGTCGCAACCTTGAAATTATTAATGCTATTGCTGATGCTATCCGCAATACTCCCGGATGCTCCCTTCTTGATGTTGATCCGGGCAAATCTACTAATCGAACAGTCTATACCTTTGTTGGAGAGCCTAATTCTGTTATAGAAGGGGCTATGGCTGCTGCAAAAATTGCCCATAAATTGATTGATATGTCCCATCATAAAGGTGAACATCCCCGTATGGGTGCGTTAGATGTCTGTCCTTTCATTCCAGTGAGCAATATTACTATGGAAGAATGTATTTCTGTGTCAGAATCATTTGCTAATCGTCTTGCAACAGAACTTAATGTTCCAGTTTACCTTTATGAAGAGTCTTCTAAGCATGATTATCGAAAGAAATTGTCTGATATTCGTCAAGGAGAATATGAAGGCATTGTTGAAAAGATTCATTTACCTGCTTGGTTGCCTGATTTTGGTCCAGCAGAGTTCATTCCTAAATGGGGAATGACTGCTGTTGGTGCAAGAAGATTTCTTATTGCTTATAATGTGAATGTTTTAGGAACAAAACAACAAGCTCATCGTATCGCTTTGAACCTTCGTGAAGTTGGACGGGGCATTGATGATCCCGGAATGCTTAAAGAAGTTAAGGGAATTGGCTGGTTTGTTGATGAATATCGTATGGCACAAGTTTCTATGAACCTTACTAATTATGAAATAACTCCTATTCATATTGCTTTTGAAGCTGCTCGAATAGAAGCAAGTAAATTGAATGTTGCATTAGCTGGTTCTGAACTTGTTGGACTTATTCCTCTTAATGCTATGCTCGCTTCTGCAGAATATTTTATCCAAAAAGAAAATCTAATGCTCCTTGATGATGACGCAAAGATTAAATTAGTTGTTGATAGGCTTGGTTTGAACTCTCTTTCGGTCTTTAATCCTAAGAAAAAGATTATTGAATATATGATAGAAGATGATGATAAACTTCCTTTGGTCAATTCTACTCTTAAAGATTTTATTGCACAAATTGCAGCTCGTACTTCTTCTCCTGGAGGAGGCTCTGCTGCTGCTGCAATAGCTGCTATTGGCTCGGCTTTGGCTACTATGGTTGGTCAATTAACCTATGGTATTCGTAAATTTGAAAATGTTGATAAGGAAATTCGTGCTGTACTTCCTAAATTATATACAACTACTTTGGAATTAATTCCTATGATTGATAAAGATACCCAAGCCTTTGATGAATATATGAATGCTATGCATTTACCAAATAATAATGACGAGGAAACAGCTATTCGTGAAGAAAAAATGCAAATTGGAATAATGAAAGCTATTGAAGTTCCTCTTACAACAATGCGTATTGCTAATAAAATATGGAATGAAATAAAGGAAATAGCTAAATATGGAAATATCGCTTCCCATTCTGATATTGAAGTTGGTGCAAGAGCATTGGAAGTTGGTATTTGGGGTGCTTATCGTAATGTTTTAATTAATTTACCGACTATAACTAATGAAGAATACAAGCAAAATATTTTAAAAGAGGCAAAAACTATTTCGGATAATGCCAAAAATGAAATGCAAGCAGTCTTAGATATTATTGAATCAAGATTAAAATAATAATTTATATTTATATATAAGTTAATTATATATTTAGATGTGGCTGTCTTATAAGTCAGCTTTGCTTTTATCAGATGTGCCACATCTGCGAGATGTGGCACATCTTGCTTCAGTGGATTCCCGTTTGCACGGGAATGACAAATTTGCAGTATTTTGGACTTATGAGACAGCCTCGCTTTTTCCAATTATTTATATAGGCAGACCAAGATCTACCCCACAGATTTACGCAGCACTCAACGCCTAACACCCTCAAACCTTATTTACATTATTAATTATGCAAATTAAGAAATAAGGTTATTAGTTTAGTTTGGTTCATTTTTTTCTACTAAGGTTATTAGGTTAAATAAAGTTTTGAAATGTTTTTATTTAATATTTTCCCAAAAATCAATTTATGAGACAGCCTCATAGAATAATATTTATATAATATACAAATAACTGTAGCCTACATCCTAAAAACTCCAAAGTTATGGTCAGCAATAGGTTTGTTTAAACTCATAGCAATAGATAATCCTAAAACTTCTCGCATTTTTAGAGGATCAATTATACCATCATCCCAAATGCGTGCTGTGCTATAATAAGGACTTGCCTCTGCTTCGTATTGATCTATAATAGGTTGACGAATTGCATTAATTTCTTCTTGGGATAATTTCCTTCCATCTTTTTGTAATTGATTAATTTTAACAGTAGCCAAAACGTCTGCAGCTTGTTCTCCACCCATAACGCTTATTTTGCTATGAGGTAGCATAAATAACAGATGTGGATTATATCCGCGACCACACATAGCATAGTTCCCCGCACCATACGAACCACCAACCATTATAGTAAACTTAGGAACTTGAGCATTAGCAACAGCATGTACAAGTTTAGCACCATCGCGAGCAATGCCTCCGTGTTCATATTTTCTTCCAACCATAAAACCCGTTATATTTTGCAAAAAAACCAGAGGAATTTTACGAATAGCACACATTTCAATAAAGTGAGCACCCTTCAAACTGGATTCAGAAAAGAGCACGCCATTATTAGCCAAGATGCCGACAGGATAACCCATAATGCGAGCAAAGCCAGTTACCAAAGTTTTACCATAATTTTCCTTGAATTCCTGGAAGCGAGAACCATCAACAATACGAGCAATAACTTCACGCATATCAAAAGGTTGCCGAATGTTTTTAGGAAGAATGCCATAAAGTTCAGATGGATCATAATAAGGATCTTCTGGCATTTCACGACCAATATCAAACTTGCGTTGAGGAGTAAGATTTTCGATTATATTTCGAGCAATATCTAATGCGTGTTCATCATTATTTGCTAAATGGTCAGCAACACCCGAGATTTTAGTATGCACATCTGCTCCACCAAGTTCTTCATCTGTAACATCTTCACCTGTAGCCGCTTTAACCAAAGGAGGACCTCCAATAAAGATAGTTGCCTGATTACGAACCATTACTGTTTCGTCACTCATAGCAGGCACATAGGCGCCACCAGCAGTACAAGAACCCATAACAACAGCTATTTGTGGAATGTTCTGAGCTGACATAATTGCTTGATTATAAAAGATCTTTCCAAAGTGATCTTTATCAGGAAAAGTTTCGGATTGATGGGGGAGAAAGATGCCACCAGAGTCGACAAGATAAATGCTGGGCAAATTATTTTGAATAGCAATTTCCTGAGCACGAATATGCTTTTTGATAGTCATAGGAAAATAAGTTCCCCCCTTAACAGTAGCATCATTAGCAACAACCATAACCTCACGACCTTTCACAATACCGACACCAATTATCATTCCAGCTGCAGGAGCTTGATTGTCGTACATATTATTTGCAGCAAGAGTAGAGAACTCCAAAAAAGGAGTATTAGGATCTAATAATTTACGAACTCTATCACGAGTAAGTAGTTTTCCACGAGCGGTATGTTTGTTTCGGGCGTGTTCTGGACCACCAAGTTTGGCTTGATTAGTTTTCTCCCGTAGTTCATTGACTAATTTAACTGAATTTTCAAAATTCTCTTTATAGTCAGGATTTTTAGTAGAAATTTTAGATTTAATACGATTCATAAAAATTACAATTTAAAGAATTGTAATTTAGCAATTTTATCTAAAACGTATATCTCCATCACTAAAAATTGAGCCTTCGGGTTCATATAAATTAGTACTTTCAAAAATATCAGTCTTAACCATAAAGATAATATCATTGATAAGGGATAATTTTTGCAAAGCAATTTCATTTTCGGGTTTGATTGATAAAATACGATTCAAATCATCAATAGCCTGCGGAAAGTTTTGTAGTTTATAATAAATATCAGATCTAAAAGTCAATAATTCAATATTTTCGGGGTCATTTTCAATAGCTTTTGATAATTCTGCGAGAGCATCATCAACTTTAATTTCTTTTATTAAATGATTTACACTATCTATAATTGGATTATTATTCATAAATCTCTTGCTTTTGTTTTATTTTGGATAAATATGAAAATTATAATAAATATAAAACGTCTTTATTCAATTATTATTAAATTTGTAAATTAAAAAAAAACTAAAAATGAATAATCAATTAATTCCAATTGTAGTAGAACAAACCAGTAGAGGCGAGCGTTCCTACGATATTTACTCCCGATTGCTCAAAGAAAGAATTATATTTCTTGGAACTGCGATTGACGACTATGTTTCCAATCTTGTAATAGCACAATTACTTTTCTTGGCAAGCGAAGATCCCGATAAAGACATATATTTGTACATTAATTCACCTGGTGGTTCGGTTACTGCAGGCTTAGCAATTTATGACACAATGCAATTTGTAAAGCCCGATATTTCAACAATATGTATGGGAATGGCTGCCTCGATGGCACAAATTTTATTATCAGCTGGTGCAGAAGGCAAGAGATTTTCCTTACCAAATTCCAGAATTATGATGCATCAACCATCGGGCGGCACTCAAGGACAAAGTGTAGATATCGAGATTTATACCAAAGAAATGATACGAACACGCGAGAATCTATACGAAATTATCGCTAAACACACAAAAAAAACTGCTGAACAAATTCATAAAGATGCGGACCGCGATAATTATATGACTGCTCAAGAAGCATTAGAATATGGCATAATTGATAAAATATTAACCAGCGTTAACGAAATTAAATAATCCAAAATAATGGCAAAAAAAAACGACAACATATTAACTTGTTCATTCTGCGGAAGAAAGCAAAATGAAGTAGAAAGTTTATTGAAAGGGAATAATAATACTTTAATTTGTAATATTTGTATAGAGACAGGATACGATATTCTTCATCCTAAGAACGAAACAAAGAAAGGGAAAGATACGCCTCAATTTGTGTCAAAAGCCAGAAGGTTGCCCAAACCATCAGAACTTAAAGCAAAGTTAGATGAGTATGTAATTGGGCAAGATGATGCTAAAATTGCATTATCTATAGCTGTTTATAATCACTATAAACGAATCTTTTCGCCACAATTTGATGATAATGATGTAGAAATCGAAAAAAGTAATGTTTTATTGATGGGACCAACAGGCACTGGCAAAACTTTACTTGCTCGCACATTAGCCCGTATTTTGAATGTACCATTTGCTGTTGCAGATGCCACAACAATTACCGAAGCTGGTTATGTGGGCGATGATGTTGAAACAGTATTGCTTAATCTAATCCAAAATGCAAATTATGATGTAGAAGCAGCAGAGCGAGGAATTATTTTTATTGATGAAATCGATAAAATATCTCGTAAAAGCGAATCTTCGAGTATCACACGTGACGTTTCAGGCGAGGGTGTTCAGCAATCTTTACTCAAGATTCTGGAAGGTACACGTTCTGGTGTACCACCTAAAGGTGGAAGGAAGCATCCCGAACAATCATTAGTTTATGTTAATACCAAAAACATTTTGTTCATCGTTGGCGGTGCATTTGTTGGTTTAGAGAAAATTGTAGCAAGCAGAATGAACAAATCAACAATTGGCTTCAATTCAAAACCTGTTTCCAAAAAGAATGATGACTTTAACTTCCTATTAAGCGTTGAGCCTGATGATTTAGTAAAATATGGCTTCATTCCTGAATTAGTTGGCAGATTACCAATCATTACAAGTTTGCACGAGCTTGACGAAACAGCATTAATTAATATTCTCACTAAACCCAAAAATGCGCTTATCAAGCAATACACCAAATTATTGCAGGTTGATGGAGTTGATTTGGAGTTTGAAGATAAAGCACTTCAAGCAATTGCTCGCGAAGCAATGAAGCTAAAGACTGGTGCTCGGGCTCTTCGAGGTATTTTGGAGAATTTATTGAAACCAGTTATGTTTTCAATTCCTGACAGAGATGATATTGGAAGAGTAGTTATTACTGAAGAAACAATCTTAAATAATACGGAACCATTACTAATTCCTAAATCATCAAAGCAAAAAATTGCATAAATTCCATATTTTAAGTTTAATTATTTGGAAAATATCTTTGGAAATAAAGAAAAAAGCAAACCTTCTGCAAGTAGTATAAACAAACCACTTGCAGATAGGTTACGTCCTACTCGTATCAATCAGATAATTGGACAAAAGCACCTTTTAAGCAATAACTCACCATTGTTTAAGATAATTTCTCGTGGTTATCTTCCGTCTCTGATATTTTGGGGACCTCCCGGTTGCGGAAAAACTACTTTGGCTCATTGTCTTGCAAACGAAGTTGACGCTCAATTTTATCGCATTTCTGCAGTTGAATCTGGAGTAAAAGAACTGCGTGAAGTTATTCAAAAAGCAGAAGCAAATGCAAAATTGAACAGAAAAACCGTATTATTTATTGATGAAATTCATAGATTTAATAAATCTCAACAAGATGCCCTTTTGCATTCTGTGGAAACGGGTTTGATAACACTCATTGGTGCAACCACTGAAAATCCGTCATTTGAAGTAAATTCTGCTTTACTCAGCAGAACACAAACTTTCAAGTTAAATCCACTGAAGGAAGAGGAAATCAAAGAAGTAATTGTGCGAGCAATTCGCGATGATGTAATTCTCTCAAAATATGAAATTGAAATCGAAGAATATAATATTTTTTATGAATTATGTGCTGGTGATGCACGAGTAGCATTAAATATCCTTGAAAATTCCATCCGTTTAGCGTTAAATGACGACAATAAAATAATTTTGGATAAGGAAACAATAGTCAGTGCTGCTCAAAGAAAAGTTATTCAATATGATAAAAATGGTGAAAATCATTATGATACAATTTCTGCTTTTATCAAATCAATGAGAGGTAGCGATCCTGATGCTGCATTGTTATGGATGGCAAAGATGCTTGATGCAGGTGAAGACCCAAAGTTTATTGCTCGCCGAATGGTAATATTTGCAAGTGAGGATATTGGAAATGCTGAACCAATGGCTCTCTCGGTTGCGATAAATGTATTTAATGCAGTTCAAATTATAGGAATGCCCGAAGCAGCACTTAATCTTGCTCAAGGAGTAACATTTCTTGCAGGTTGTCCAAAGTCAAATGCTACTTGTACTGCTTTGATGTCTGTGCAGCAAATCGTAAAAGATAATCCTAACTTACTCCCACCTTTGCATTTACGAAATGCACCCACTAACTTAATGAAACAGGAAGGCTACGGCAAAGATTACAAATATCCACATAGTTTTCCTGGTAATTTTGTTGAAGAAAATTACTTCCCCATAAATTTCAAACCAAAACAATTCTATTTCCCTTCTGAAAATGGCAAAGAAAATCAAATCAAAGATTATTTAAGACATAATTGGAAGGATAAAAAGGATTATTGAACACGAATTACATTGTCAGATTAAAAAGTTAAAACTAAAATTAATTGGAAAATAAAATAATTCATCAAGCTTATTGTTGTCTTTTAAAATTTTTTTACACAAAACGTAATTTTTTCCTATTTGATGTGTTTTATAAAATAGGATTTTGCAATTTTTGGGTAAATTACTAAAAAAGAAAGATTGCACAAGCGAAAAAGTTGAAAAAAATGAGTGATGAAACAATAATAGGCAAGTTCGGAATAGGGCATAAAGTGGGCTTATTGGCTTATTGGCTTATTGTGGACTTTACTTCCGATTTTTTATTGTATCATCAAGCAAATTAACTATGCGCAACTCAACGCTATGCTTAAGCGTGAGGTTGAAGGAAATCAGACAGAAAAATTACAATCAATTTGTTTATTTAGAAAGTTATACATTATGAATGTGGAGTTCAAATTTCCTATACAACTGCTATTAATTCTATGTTTGCAGCTATGCGGAAAAGAGTGAGCACATTCCGTATTTATTCCGCCACAGTGGGAATAAAGACAAAAATAAACATTTTTTTAAAAAACATAGGAGATAAAAGATGCAAAATACTTCAAAAAAAATTTTAATACAATTTAAATTAAATGGAGAAAAAAAATGAAGAATGTAATATTTTATTTAATGATATTAATAATTGGAATTACACTATTTCATACTGAAATCAAAGCACAGTGTTTGAATGGCTTCACTTCTTATAATACTACAATTGATGTTAATGGTTGTCAGTACGATGTCGGTATTTGTGTTAAGTGCCCTACGGGACCAGTGCCCGGTTCATTATATGTTCGTGACTTTAAGCAAATTCCTGAAACCCCAGCTTGCACTCAGACTTGGTCAGCTCAAGAAGTGTTAAATTATATACAGGCACAAGTCAAAAATTTTACGTATATACAAAATGCTTGCGATCAAATGAATGCCCCACCTTGTACTACTTCAGTACCTATAACCTATTACGAGTGGATATGTTGGGAAAAAGAATTAATTGAGTATTTTGGAGAAGAAACAATCGTCTATCGCCCATGTAACTATGATGTATGGTGCCAAGAAACTTGGACTTATTGCTATGATGGCTTTGGTGATCATACAGTTCGAACAGATGGACCTACATTATTTGGTGAAATAACTTGCGTAGAAGGTGCTGAACAAATTAACGATCCAACTGAACTTAATCAACCTACGACGTGTTTCCATATACATACAGAATGTAATCCTGAGTAAAGAAATAAATTTAATGAAAAAGAGCCTCCTTGATAAACATTGGAGGCTCCAATAGGAGTAGCCTATGTATAAGAAAATAATAATATTTATATTTATTTATTCGGTAAATGTGCTGATATCGAAAGAAGTAATTAATTTTAAACCTATGACGATTAATTATTCAGGAGTTCTAAGAGTTGAAGATACTCTGTTTTTGTATGGTAATTCAAAATATTACATTAAAACTAATTTGGATATCTCAGTTATTCAAAGGTATGAAATAAAACTTATCGAAAATATTGTTGTTGAACCTATTGAATTTTATGTTGATAGTAATAAATATGTTGTTTTTTCTAAAAATGGATATGTTTTTTCTTCAAATGATTTTGGATTGAACTGGAACATAGTTAATTTATCAGATTCAAAAATTTTAGCAGTGATAAAAGATAAAAAAATAGAAACTGAATATTATGTAAGAACCAAGGATGAGATTTTGAAGCTCGACGAAAAATTTGAAAAATTAAACCAATATCAAATCAATTCAGATTACACTATACCTTCTTACGGTTATTATAAGTTTGAATTGAAGAAATCAATTACAAAATACCGTGATAAAATACTTTTAACTCTCGATTCTGCAAGGGTTTTAGTTTTAGACTCAGCATTTAATAAGAATGAGATTATTGATTTTAATACATATTTGGATTCAAATGAACAGTTTTGGGGAGGTTATGATATTGTTTCAACCTACAATGAAATGTTTTTTTATTTAACAACTGTCAGTAAGAATGGTTATTTAAGATCTAGAATAATTCAATTTAATTTGATTAGTACAAAATTATATAAAGATTCGTTGGGTGCTGGAATAGTAAATGTTTTTAATGATTCGTTATTTTACTTTAAGAAAGATGATAAATCCATTCGAGATACTAACGCATTGTTTAGTTTATTTTCACATAACAGTAATTTTTTCAAGTCGTTAAATGATTTTTATAAAGTTGATGATATAATTTATTTTATTGGTAATAATTCATTAATTCAATCATTTAACCTAAAATCGAATAATGCTAAAACCATTTCTGAATTTGTTGTTGGTCCATCACAAAGATTCCCCCCCATAATCATTAATGATTCAACATACAATTTTTTAGATTATACATTACCTCTTTTCTATAAAACAACAAATAAAGGAATAACTTACTTCCCAACAAAAAGCAAAGCAGAATTTCTAACAGATTCATTATTTACAAATCAATCTAAGTTCAACAGATATTTGTACAATCATTCTGATTCGTTATTATATTTAATTGGCAAACTTGATAAGTATAGTTCAACAACTTATCTATTTGTTTTAGACAAAGACTTGAATGTTATTGAACACAAGCAAATAGAAGGTTATAATCCTCAATTCAATAGTCCTATTAATATGCCTTACAACACACTTAGTGCTTTATCGACTTTGGAGATTGGTCAAAATGATAATCTCCTATATTTTATTGGTTATAATGTTCAGAACTACAAAACAAATATGTATTATACATCTATAATGTTTTATAATAAAAATTGGGACTACTTAAAAGTGTTTGTAGATTCAAATTATACTACAAATTTTGTATTTGCTAAAGATACAAATACTTTTCTGGTGCATAGTGCTGATATTTTAGATAGTTCTAAAAGTGTAATAAAATATACAAATAATAACGGTGCTAATTGGATTATTCTTAAAAAATATGACAAACAAGATTCTCTACTTTTTTTAAAGCAAATTGATTTTGGGAACCAAAGCTATTTGTTTTTATTTCATTCTGATGGAATATATGAGATTCCAAATAATGTAATTTTAGATATAGTTGATTTGAATACATTTAGCATAATCAGGCAAAAAGTGTGGTATAATACAGAAAATGATAGCGATTTCATATATAGATTTTATGTTTTTCAAAGTCAGGATAAATCCAATTTATATCTATCTACTCTTGATACACTTTATTTTATCAGAGATATAATGTCATATAGCCAATGGTTGTATAAGTTTATGCCTAACAAAGGAGTGTTTGTTGGACCAAGTACTGAGGATAAAGGAATCTTTTATTCTAGGTTCACTTATTTAAATCATCCGATAGAAAATAATTTTTACATCATTTCCTTCCCCGATACAACTTTGATGAGTGTTGAGGGCAACGAATTATATAAGCGAAATTATTTTTATTCTTATGATGTGTATCCTAATCCAGCACAAGAAAAAGTAACTGCTAATATTTATTGGGATAAAACCTTAGATATTAACAATGCTGAAGTTGGAATTTATGATATTTATGGCAATAAAATTCAATCTCAAGAAAACATCGAAATTATCCAAGAAAGCGATTGGACAGGCAAATTAACTTGGAATTGTTCGGGTGTTCCAAGTGGCACATATTTTATACGAATACAATACGGCACCGAAGACCGTGTAATAAAACTATTAAAAAATGAGTGATGAAACAATATACGGCAAGTTCGGAATAGGCACAAAGTGGGCTTATTGGCTTATTGGCTTATTGTGGACTTTCTGCCGATATTTTATTGTATCAACACGCAAATTAACTATGCGCAATTGAGGCTGTCTCATAAGTTAGTTCTGTTGTCATTCCCACGAAACACACCCCCTGACCCCCTCTTATTAGAGGGGGAATTGCAGTGGATTCCCGTTTGCACGGGAATGACAATTTTGAACATTTTTAGAATTATGAGTCAGCCTCAAAGCGGGCAAAAAAGTAATAATCTTATATTCTATTTAAAGAAGATATTTTTATTATCATTTACTAATTTTTCTGCAATTCCCTTGGCATATTCAATAGAAGTTTGATTATTTGCATTTATCGATATGAAGTATCTATCATTCACTGCGAATACAACATTGGCATCTTTTTCGTTCTTCAGATATTTTTCAAATATCCAAGTGTCTTTTGCTCCAGAATATTCTTGAACTGAACTAAATGACTCCTCGTTATCTGTTTGCATTTTGAAATTTTTCCAACCCGCCGCAGAACTAAACATCTCCACCGCAGTATTGTAATCAATAATGGTAATTGTAATTTTATTATCACCATTTTTGTAGTCTTGGATAAATGAAGAATAACTAATTCCCATAGCATTAATGCTCGAAATATCTGGCGATGATTTTGTAAAACCACTTATTTCGGGCATAATATTTGGATATTTCTTCCAATCAATAGCAATTGTGTCGCCTTTTGCCCGGCGACTTTCCAATTTTGCATTTGCTGATTCTGAATTGCTCATTGATTCGCCTTTTTGTTCTTGTTCAACTGCTGGAGTTTCTTTTGTATCGATGTCTTTCTTTTCACCACAACTAATGATGAACAGAGCAAGTGAAATGCTTAAAAGCATAAAGATTTTTTTCATATTTCCTCTAAAAATTTGAGTTAATTATTTTTACAAAATTATGTAATTTTATCAATTATTATCTTAAATATTTATATTTCTCCCAATTTCAGAAAATTCAGAGTTCCTTCAATTTTAAATCTATCTATCATTTCTGATATTGTGGAAGTTTTATGTTCTATTTCTTTGGTATATTCCAACATTCCTTGCTGCTGCCAGATAAAGTTCTGTGGAAAATCAGGAAACTTTCTCTCGAGCACTCCATATTTATTTATTGATGGAGTTGACCAATACCAAACAAATAGGGAAATACGAGATTCTTCGTCTGCCTGAGTTAAGGCTAATGGAACTACTACATTTAGAATTAATTCACGCCTTAATGCCGCTCCTTCTTGGTCAATTTTGGTTTTCATTAAAAGGACAAGTTCATCGGTTATTGAAAATCTATGATTATTAGCAATTTTATTAAGAAATACCGCTAAATTGCTATCTGGCAGTTTGTTAACTAATTTTTCTAAATTAGTATTATCGTAATTTGGTCTTCTTCTTCGTGATAAATACCTTTCAAAGAAAATTTTCGCTAATATTACAAGACTCTCATTCAAACTATAATCATTTGCAACTCGTTGCGATTCGGAAGTAAACCTCAGCAAACGCATCAAAGCAAAATTCTGCAATTCCTCAATCGAAAATGTGTCTAAATCTTCTTCTGTATCCTTGCTATTATCATTTGCAATTTTTTCAAGTTCAGTTTTATCTACAATTAAAGTTGCAAAATTTTCCTTTAATTCAATATCATTTTCAAATACAATGTGCAATATTACTGATTTATAATTTGTATTTTCTGTGTGATTATGGCTAAGCCAAAGGCTTGCTTTCTTGTGAAATTCAGCATCTCCAATATGTACTTTTCCATCAATTAAAAGTGCCATTTCCAAATAATCTGGACCTTCGTGCGGATTTAGCCGACCAGGAGATAATACTTGCACCACTCTGCCGTCTGTTAAAATAAATGTTTTTGACGGGTCGGAAAGATATTTTTGCAGTGGTTTCTGCAATAAAACTTCATTTGGCTCTTTACTTAAATTTTTATCGATTTTCTTCATAGAAAATGTTATTTTTGTTTTTTTAAAATTATGTAATTTTTATGAAATATAGATTTAGTTTTTTAATTGTTTTTACTTTTTTTGTAATTTTTGTAATAATTCTCACAAATTCGCAACTTTTTTCACAAATTGACTCTTCCCAACAAGCAAAAATCAATTATCAGGCAAACAAATTCAAATATCTTTTGGAAATGTTGGAAAAATATTCCTTAGATACTTTTGATATTAATGATGTTGCCGACAAAGCTTATTTAAAATTATTTCAAAGTGTAAATCCTCAGTCTCTCTATTTCAACAAACAAGAATATACCGATATGGAGGCTAAAAACAAAGGTAAAACAGAGGGTATTGGATTAGAATTATCACTACTGAATGATACCATTACCATTTATAAAGTAATCAAAGGTTCGCCTGCTGATTCAATCGGCTTGCTTGTTGGTGATAAAATTTTGTTTGTGAATGGACAAAATCTTGTTAAATCAACAATTCAAATTGCAAATTCTCAATTCCAAAAACCAATTGGTACAAAAGTTAATCTAATTGTTAAAAGATTTTCGCCCGAACCTACCTTAAAAGAGTTTAACTTAGAAATCAAGGAATTTATTTCTCCAAGTGTGCTGGCTGCTTTTATAATTCCTGACACTAAAATTGGCTATTTCCAGATTAATTATTTTACTAAACATACTGATGAGGAACTTTCTGAAAAGTTAATTAACTTGGATAAGCAAGGAATGCAAGATATTTTAATAGATTTGAGAGGTAATCAGGGTGGAATTATTGAATCAGTTACGAATTGTTTATTCAACTTTTTTGAAAAGAACACTAAAATTGTAGAAATTAAAAGCAAATTACCTGAATTTGATTCTACAATTTACTCACCAAAAGATGGGATATTTACCAAAAATAAATTAATTGTATTAATTGACAAAAATTCTGCTTCCTCATCTGAAATTTTTGCCGGCGCTGTCCAAGATAACGACCGAGGCATTATCATTGGCGAGCAAAGTTATGGTAAAGGCTCAATTCAGCGAATTTGGAAGATGCCCGATAGTTCTGGCTTCCGAATTACTGTTGCTGAATATCTTACTCCATCTGGCAGACCAATTCACAAGAATATTGACACTTCTCAAAGTATTACTCTCGACCCAGTTGCTCAACTTTCTCTCTCGCAAAAGGAGCAAGACGAAATCCTAAATAAAATTAAATCCTTCGGCGTTACTGGTAGTTTCCCTACTTATTTAAGTAAGAACAAAAGAGTAATTATTGGAGCGGGCGGAATTCTCCCTGATGTTTTCGTGCAAAATGATACTCTCACTATTCTTACTCGTGTGATGATGCAAAAGGCAATTATCCTTGAATTTGTGGACATTTATTTGAAGGAAAGAAAATCTGAAATCCTAAAAATTTACCAGTCCGATTTTCGTTTATTTGCTACAAATTATGAAATTTCCGATAATGTTCTTGCACGGCTTAAAAAATATTCTTATTCAAAAAATGTTTGGAACGAAAGTTATTATTTAATTGATAAAGAATATCTTCGGAATTATCTACGGGCTCTTATGGCTTATCTAATTTGGCAAGATAATGGTTACAAATGTGCTATGATAGCAAATGATAGAGTTATTCAAAAAGCAATTGAAACTTTTAATAATTATAGTAATATTTTGCAAACAAAATGATAGAATTTTTTTCAACTTATTTAAAACTAAAAGGAATTTATGTCAAAATTAAAAAATACATTAATCTGGATTCTCGCAATAATATTAATGCTTGTGATTGCAGTCTATCAAAGAATGACTGGACCAACATATCCGCAAAAAGGAGTTGTCACTATTGCAAATGAAACTATTAAATTCAAACTTCCACGAAGCCATGATGGTAGCGGTACTGATATAATTAAAATCAAAGTTAATAATCAACAAGTTATTGGTTTTATGAAACTTAAAAGATTTAAAAGTTATGATGAATGGACTACTCAACAGCTTAAACGAGATGGTAATTATCTTTACGCATCTATACCTGAACAGCCTCCAGCAGGCAAAGTAATGTATCAAATTGCTCTTATTGATGCAAAAGGTAATGCTACATCTCTCACAGAAGAACCTGTAATTATCCGATTTAAAGGTGCTGTTCCAAAATTTATTCTTTTCCCGCATATATTTGCTATGTTTTTTGCGATGGTGTTCTCTATTCGTGCAGGATTTGAACATTTATTCAAAGGACCAAATGCTTACAAGATTTCTTTATGGACTTTGATTTTGCTAACTATTGGTGGTTTGTTTCTGGGTCCAGTTGTTCAACATTATGCTTTTGGTGCTTTTTGGACAGGATGGCCCTTTGGACATGATTTAACTGATAATAAAACATTAATTGCATTTATTGGTTGGGTAATTGCTATTTATAAGCTCCGAAAGAATCCTAATAAAACTTATTGGGCTCTTATTGCAAGTATAATATTATTAGCAGTATATTTAATACCACATAGCGTATTAGGATCTGAAATTGACCATACAAAATTACCTCAATAAATTATAAAATCTAATATTACACAAATAAAAAGGCTGCCTACGAGCAGTCTTTTTTATGTTCAGTAAATAAATTTATTAGTATATTTATAAAAAATATACTTTCAGATAATAATATTTAATGTTCAATTTATTTTTTCATATAATTATATTCTAAAAACTATTAATATTATTAAAATAACACGTGCTTATACTCAAATAACACGTGTTTTTATTAAAATATTAAATACTTTTTCTATAAAATTAAATACTTTTTCTATAAAATTAAATACTTTTATAGAAAAATTAAATACTTTTATAGAA
>DYLM01000138.1 GCA_020722095.1 Chloroherpeton thalassium | reverse complement strand
CTTTACGCGCTTTGCAATGGATGCAGGTTTAGCACATACAGCAGCAGATATTCATTTGAATACAGGGTTAAGTTTCTTGAATTCATTTGGGCCGACAGCATCTGAAGGGTTATCAAGATTACTCAATAGCTTTCCACCGGCATTACAACCGATTGCAACAGGAGAACTGGCAATACCGGTTCCGGTAGGTGTTGATGTAGTCTCATGGACACCTGTGGCGGTAGGTGATAGTGCTGCAGGGTTTATAAAAGCTACGCATGGAGGATCGTTGGCGTTAAGGAGCTTTACTCCGGAGGCTAATAACGGATTTGGTGTACGTGAAACTTTCAAAGTTGCTAATATACACGAATTCTTTAAAATGCCTTTTGGTATAAAATTAAAAAGTAAATGCCAACCAATGAAACAATCCTATCAAGGTCAAAGAATGTACAAAGTAACTGAAAATATACCTGGAACTCCTCTCAAAAAAGGTGATATATTTTATCTTGATGCTCAACACAAAAATCATTTGGAAGTTTTTACAGAACAAGGGAAATCAAGAACCGTGCTTAATTTAGACGGAACCGTTAACACGTCAAAAACTGAAAGAGCTGTAAAGCGCACAATAAAATTCTAGGGATAAGTGAATGATTAATGAATTTATGCAATTGGCAATTCTTATAAATAGATTAAATAAACATCAAAATATATTAACCTATAAAGACATTAATGAAATTACTAACAATATAATAGATTTTACACGAAGTAAAAATGAACTACTACATTACATGCACAAACTTGAGGTAATAGATCAACAAGAAGTTCATCAAATAATCGCTTGCAAACTACCAGATATAGGAGGCCCAATAAGTGAAATTTTTTGCTATATAAATATTTATCTTCAAAATTATGAATGGCAATTTTATCAAATAAAAGATTTTCTTTATCCATTTGTTAAATACTATAAACATAAGGCTCAATGTAATAAATGTGTTAAGAAAACCTTAAAAACTAACCCTATAAAAATTCATTATAAGATTGATTGTACGAGCAATATAAAGGAAATTGAGGACTTGATAGTACTGCTGGACACGCATAATAATTATCTTGAAAAAAACAAGATACTCTCAGCAAAAATAATAAATCGTGGTTATAAAGCAGCAAAAGAATTATCTGCAATCAATTGCGATATTCAATATCTTTTACATAAACTTGAGCAAACTGATCTTAATGATATTTGTACCGTAGATATGTTATTAAGAACGCTATACGGGAAACTTTCAATTTGTCTTAAATATTTTAATGTATTATCTTTTGACATCACAGCTACCATGTGTAAATATTATCCTGACTGGGATCATATTGTCGACGGAATTCCTTATACATAATTTGTAATCATTAATTATTCATAAGAATTCGATGGCAATGGGTTAGATATTCGTCTACCATTGCCATCTTTATTTTGAACAAGACGTCTACTATTTTAGTCAAACATCATTCAAACAATATCCATTAGAGGCGCGAGAAGGTAAGCTACAAAAATATGCTTATAAACTGGCAACCTCATGGGGCCCTGCAATTGCCAGAGGTATAGCAAAGGGTATGGCACATGGATTAATCCATGCCATTAATCCCCTCTATACTGTACTCGGACCTTATTACAAACTAAAATTTATAGCTGATTGCATAACATTTGCAGTTGAAGAACTGCAACCTGTTTTTGAATATCTTTCTCTCGTAGAATCCGATCCTGAAAAAGCCCGTGAAGCTCTCAGCAAATGTGCCGATCCTTTCAAAAACTTGGCCGTTCAATGGAACGAGATGAGCGACGAGCAGAAAATTGAAACTGTTAGCCAAGTATTAACTGAAATGATCGTCGTTGGCAAATCTTCTCGCTTTGGTCAGAAAGTTAAACAATCTGCCGAAAAATGGGCTCAAAAATCACAGGTTACTCAAAAACTTGGCGTTGTACGTGAAACATTTAAAGTTGCTAATATACACGAATTCTTTAAAATGCCTTTTGGTATAAAATTAAAAAGTAAATGCCAACCAATGAAACAATCCTATCAAGGTCAAAGAATGTACAAAGTAACTGAAAATATACCTGGAACTCCTCTCAAAAAAGGTGATATATTTTATCTTGATGCTCAACACAAAAATCATTTGGAAGTTTTTTCTGATAAGCTAGTTTCAAGAACCGTTCTTAATCTTGACGGAACTGTAAATGTTGATAAAACATTAAAAGCTACAAGCAGAAGACTAAAAATATAACAGGAAAATCAAATGGTTAATGAATTTATACATATAGCAAAAATCATAAGAAAAATGAACACAAAATATAGTATATTAAAAGACAATGAAATTGAAGAATTAATTCGCAATACAACTAATTTCATTCAAGAAAAAAATCATTTATTAAATTGTATACATAAGCTTTCATTTCTTGATCAGAAAAGAGTACAAAAAATAATTGCAGCTAAAATTCCCAATAAAGCAGGACCTATAAGTCACATACTTTGTTATACTAATCTTTATCTTATGGATTATGAATGGCAATTTTATCAAATAAGAGATTTTCTTTATCCATTTGTTAAATATTACAAACATAAGGCTCAATATTATAAATGTGTACAAGAATCCATAAAAACCAACCCCATTAAAAATCATTATAGAACAAACTGTATAACTGGCATAGCTGAAATCGAAGACTTAATCGTATTGCTTGATACACATAATAACTATCTTGGTGAAGATAAAGTATTATCTGAAAAAGAAATAAATCATGGATATCGACTATCCAACGAATTATCTGCTATCAATTGTGACATTCAGTATCTTCTACAAAAAATTGAACAAACTGACCTAAAAGATATTTGCACTATGGATATACTATTAAGAACGCTATATGGAAAGATTCTAGTTTGTGCAGAATATATTCGCTCATTAATTGATCAAGTTACAGGAAAAATTGCTAAGTATTATCCTGACTGGGATCATATTGTCGACGGAGTTCCCTATACATAATTTGTAA
>DYLM01000137.1 GCA_020722095.1 Chloroherpeton thalassium | reverse complement strand
CCAAAATTAAAGGTTAAAAATGTACGATAAGAATCCAACACGTAAAATATCAATCAAAAAGACCTATAATTTTAATAGCAGCAACATATTATTTGGATTTAGTCTAAATAAGAATTATATTAAGTACGAGTTTTTTTGATAATTATGATTTCACCTAATGCAATGACTTGATTAATACTTATGACTTCAAAATTACATAGGATAGTATGGTCGTTTACACTGATTGCTACCTTTGCAATTGTTGTTAACAACACAATTTTCATACATACTCACATTTTAGCAGATGGAAGAGTAATTGAGCACGCTCATCCATTTAAGTCCGACGGTAAAAATTCAGATTCTCAACCCAATCATCACCATACATCTCAGGAGTTTTTACTATTATCTCATATTTATCATTTCTTCGGCAGCTTTTACCCACTATTTATTGTAATATTTTTATTTAATGGAATTTGCCGCAAGTTTTTTCTCATTGAACGAGAAGTATCGTATTCACCAAATCATAAAAAAGTAAATTCATCACGCGCCCCGCCGCAGTTGCTGTTGTCTCTGTAGTCAATTTTCGATTTAAAAATTTTTCAAACTTACTTAATAGCAATGTTTTCTTTGCCATTGCAATATTTTAGGAGAAACAGTCATGAAAAAAGTATTATTATATTTTATTGTTTTCTTTAGCACTATTGATTTAGTCGCCCAACCTAGTAGTTCCCAGGTAGAAAGTTCTCAGGTAGAAGGTTATGTATTTTCAGAAAATAAACCTTTGGTTGGGGCGAATATAATTGTTGTTGGGAAAACAATAGGAGCAATAACAAACAAAGACGGTTATTATCGTCTAACTAATTTGCCAGAAGGTAATTTTATTTTGAAAGCATCGTTTATTGGATATAAATCGCAGAAAGTTGAGGTTAAATTAAGAGGGCATCATACTTCCAAAATAAATTTTGATCTGGAAGTGGATGTGTTAAATCTGGAACAAATTGTTGTTACAGGAACAAGAACAGAACATTACGTTAAAGATGTTCCGGTGCGCACAGAAGTAATAACAGCACAGGAAATAGAAAATAAAAACGCTGGCAACCTTTACGAGGCTTTGGAAGGAACACCAGGAATAAGGGTTGAGCAGCAATGCCAATATTGTAATTTTTCAATGGTTAGAATGCAAGGGCTGGGAGCCGAGCACACACAGGTATTAATTGACGGGCAGCCAATATATTCAGGATTAGCTGGAGTTTATGGATTACAGCAAATGGGTACCGTAGATATTGCCCAAATTGAAGTGGTTAAAGGTGCCGGTTCAGCTTTGTATGGAAGCAGCGCAGTTGCTGGTGCAATAAACATTGTAACCAAAGAACCATCTTGTGAACCCTCTACTAACATTGATGTACAATTTGGAAATTATAATACAAATAGATATAATATTTCATCTTCTTTGAGAAATGATAAAGGCAATTTAGGACTTAATATTTTTGCTGAAAAATTAACTGGAGATGCTATTGATGAAACAGGCCCTGGTCTTACAAAAAATGAAGTAATGAACAAGGACGGTATTTCAGATAGAGTTGCTGCAAATACAATAAATGCAGGATTTGGTCTTTTTATAAATGATGCTTTTCTCAATGACGAAAAGCTTATAATAAAAGGCAAAGCAATATTTGAAAAAAGACAGGGCGGAATAATGACGAACGATTATTTTAAAAATCCTTTTACCGATGGTACAGAAAACATTGTTACTGATCGCTATGAAACTCAACTTAATTATGATAAAATAATAGGAACAGGTTCAAAATTAAATTTTTCTATAGCGTATGCTAACCATAATAGGGAAGCAACAAATGATACCTATCTAAATGATTATATGGCAACACATAACGATAGTGCGCCCGATGTTCGAAATATGAGGCCTTATCTTGCTAAAGAAAATTCATTTACCACAACTTTGACTTTTAGTACAATACTTGATAATCATAACTTACTTATCGGATTGCAAAGTTTTTATGACAAGCTTGAAGAATCTGGAATGTATGTTGTGGTTGATCCAGGCAGCAGCTATTTAGGACAATCCTACAAATCGATTGGGAATAAATCGGCAAGAGAATTTGGTGTTTTTTTACAAGATGAATGGGCTGTGAAAGAAAAATTATTACTCGTACCCGGAATTAGATTTGACCATCATCATTCCGGTGAAGAATATACATCTGACCGTCAGGTTTTTGGTTCAGCTTTTCCTAAAACCAATTTCGATCAAACCAGCACTAATCCAAGATTAGCTATAAAATATGAACCAACTGATAAGATTGTATTAAGAGCTAATATTGGCACCGGTTTTCGTGCACCTTATGGCTTCTCCGAAGACTTGCATCTCTGTAGCGGTTCACCGCGTGTATGGAAATCTTCGGACCTAAAACCAGAAACATCTTTAAGTTATAATTTTTCATCAGACTATTACACTGAACACTTTAGAATAAGCACAAATATTTTCCGTACTGATTTGAAGAATAAAATCGGGTTTACTGATGCTGATCCTGATGTTGCTGCCTTAGGATATGATTATCAATGGAAAAATATTGATAATGCTTTTGTGCAAGGTATCGAATTATCTATTCTGGTGAACTTGTCAAAAAATTTCGATTTAGGAATTGATGCTACCTACAATCAAGGTGAATATAAACATGCCAGGGAAGATTGGATAGGGACTCAATATGAAAGTGACAGCAAATATATTCCGAGATTCCCCCTAACTACCGGAAATTTGAAAATTGAATACAGTCCCCAAGAATGGAGTTTCAGTCTAAATGGTAATTTTCAAGGTAATATGTACATTGATTATTATAGCGAGGATTCTAAATTCGAATCGAAAATCAAGAAAACCGACCCTTTTATAATTTTCAATGCCCGTGTTTCCAAGAAATTAAACAATTTTAATATCTATGGTGGCGTGGAAAATATATTCAACTATATACAAGATGAAAGACATTTGGACGATGCTGCTTTTATGTATGCCCCCGTTTACGGTAGAATGTTTTATGGTGGAA
>DYLM01000136.1 GCA_020722095.1 Chloroherpeton thalassium | reverse complement strand
GTTTACAATTTGGATTTGCTCTGCAAAATGCAAACGTAAGCCGAATTTTTGAAAACCCGAATGCGAAAAGGCGGTCGGGTTGATTTGCTGGTTAGGCATTTATTTTAATTGTAAATTATTATTAATGATCAATTCGTAAATCGAATCAATATTTAGATTTACTTTGGGATCAAATAAATCATTGCCCATATAATTTAGTAAACTTTCTTTCAATTGTTTGCTTGCCGGTCTTTCTTCCAAGTTATTTAATAAATCAATTGTACTAACAAGCAGTTTCCCATCACCAATTTTACATTCAAATAAATATGCGAGTTTATTACCCAAATGATATGAATCAATAACATTTACAATTGGCTCGAATTCTTTGGGAAAGGAATTAAGATTCACTGCATTAGCATTCATTGCTACATCCCACCATTGCCAGTTGGAATGATTATCAGTTGGAAATCCATTGAATGCCGGATGTTTAGGATCGCAGTAAATTCCCAAAGTGTGAGATTTTTGAGGCCACTTAAAAAGTGAATTCCAGAATATTGTTGCAAAACAACTTTCCCTTGAGTCCTTCAAATCAGCTTTACTTAAAATTAACAGTACTTTTTCTCCTTTTGAAAGCAAGTCTTCCAACTGATTTATCTGATTTGCAGTGATAATTTTTACATTGCTTTTTTTAGTGATTGTGTTTGATGGATAAACCCAAATGTCCCAGGTGTTTTCAATATCTGAATCAGGAATCATAACCTTTAGAACTAACTTAGATGGTTTAATAACATCTTCTAAAACAAATTCAGTTTTCTGAAACTCTGTTAATTTCCCTTTAATTATATCAAGCGTATTCAATTTGCCATTATGTATAATTGCATTGTTTTCATCAAGCAGCTGCCATTCCGGTGTTTGGTTTAGTAAATCGTTAAATGAATAATTGGCAATAACAACATCAAAAGATAATTTTTCATTGTTATAAAAAATTCTTTTATCCATACGTGCAAGCGGGACAATAGCATTACAATATTTTCTATGTTCTTCAGGAGTTATTATGCCTTTAGATTCTGTGAATATATCAAGAACACCTACAACTGCTGTCCACTGACCTTGATAATCACGCAGACCGAGTAACTCAAATCCACCAAAATTTGGAGTTCTCAAAGCCGATTCAATCTCTTCCTTATAAAGTAATGCAGAAAATTTACCCGAGGCTTCCGCAAAGTCATCTGCTAACTCTATTGAATGATTTTTTTCGAACAATTTCTTAAATCTTTCATAGTTTGTATTTCTCAAAGCACCGGTATATTTATCAATCTCACTATAATTTGGGTACATCACCCATTGACCAACTTCGTGTGAAACTATCGGTGCGTTTATTCCCTTTAAATCTTTTTGGTAGTCGTAGGTAGTGTTTGGAGAAATTGTATTAAATCTGCAAGCAGTTACATTATCGCCGCCGCCCCATGTGATTCCAACAATTTTATCATAGTTAGGCCATTCACTTATTGGATAGTTACCCCAGGCCGAAACATAAAAGTCATCAACACAATCTGGTTTTACAGGATGAGTTGTACAGGTGTATAAATGGCGGTTGTCTTTTTCCTTTGCATCAAGTATAATTTTTTTGGTTTGTTCATTGTGTGAAAATGCTTCATTGTTTAATGAAAGCATACAAAATGATGGATGGTTGCCGTATGTATCTATTATTCTGTTAAGTTCTGAATAAGGACTCCCGCTTAATTCAACTTGAAAATACAGCCCCAGATCATCAGCAGCTTCGAATGCGGCTTCAGGCGGACAATTTGTGTGGAAACGAATTAAATTTATTCCATAAGATTTGATTACACCAAGTTTTCTTAACCAGTCTTCTTTTTTCGTGTCAGGATAACCATTCAATGGAGAAACATTATTATCGAGAGTGCCTCTGACAAATATTTTGTTACCGTTGATGGTTATATTTCCTCCCGAAGTAGAAATCTCACGCATTCCAAATGTTGATATTTGTGAATCAAATATTTCATCACCAACCTTTATTTCACTTTTAAGTTCATAAAGATTTGGTGAAAATTCACTCCATAAATCAATTGGTTCAGGAATATTTAATTTTTTACTAAGATTAAGATTAGCTTCTTCGAGTTTTATGGTTTTTAATACTTTAAAACTCTTTTCACTTTTTTTACGAATTGAGAAAACAACATCACCATATTTAATTTTATTTACCGCTAACTGAATATTTACATCAATACTTTTTGAAGAGACGTCAGGAAATATTAAAACATTATTAATGTGGCAATTTGAATTTCGGGCAATCAGTTCAATTCTACCAACAATGCCATTCCACGAAATACCATTTCCATTAACCACGTGATGTCCGTATTGTTGATAGCGTAAATCATCTTTATTGATTAATACTGTGATTGTATGTTCGCCAGCAGAAATTGTTGAATCAATTAAAAATTTATGAGGATAAGCCAATCCATAATCTTCGCCAATGTAATTTCCATCCCAATAAACTTTGCTGCCAATTAATGTTCGTTCCATCAAAAAATAAACTGTATTGCCTCGCCAGTTTTGTGGGATAGTTATTTTTCTTTGTACCCAAAATGCTCCGTCATACGATATTTTTCTTTCAAGTCCAATTGTAAATGGTTCCGTTTTAATTAGCGGAACACCAATATTTGCTTCATCAGTTGAGCCGGGTAGATTTATCCAGTCATTTAATTTGTAGTTTGCATTCTTGAAGTAGAGATCATTTAATAATTTGTTTGAATAATTAGAGGGCAGTTCGGATTGATACCACTTTTCTTGTTCTCCAATTTTTCGTGGCCAATCTTTAAAATTTCCATCAATAGTAATTCGCCACTTTCCGGCAAGCGAAAGAGTATCTTGCGAAAGCAAATGATTAGCAGAAATAAAAAGTAGAGATGAGAATAATAAAAAAAATGTCACATTCAATTTCATTTTGTTACACCTAAAATATTAGAACTTATTTATAAAATGTCTAACGGTCAAGCTCACCTGCCGCTATGTAGCGTTGCGGAATAGCGGTCAGGTGGAGCGCCTTGTTAGGTTGCATAAGTTTTG
>DYLM01000135.1 GCA_020722095.1 Chloroherpeton thalassium | reverse complement strand
GAGGGGGTTAGGGGGAGGCTCTTACAAAAATTACCATTTATACGGGAATTTTTATGATGACTTGTGAAACATCAAAATATAATTATATTATTCTGCTTAAAATATAAATCTTATAAACTACACCGCCCATTTGCAAATATACAAGTCTGAACTTCTTATCATCATATTATGCTGTGGAGTTACCAAAATAGTAAATCCTTGTTTACCTGTAGTTTGCGGAATATATGAACCTCGGAAAATGTATGTATCACCTTGAGTTTCTGATAAAGTTAATTCTGCCTCTTGGGCATTAACAATTTCATTTGTATGTGGATCGAGCAATCCAAAATAAATGCTTACTTTAACATCATCGGGCGACAAAATACCTAATTTCAATTTTGCACTAACTTCTATTGGTTTCTCTAACCAAATTTCATTGTGATTGTCTACTGATACATCAAAAATGCTGATACTCTCCCAATTTGAATAAACTTTCTCTTTCCAAAGTGCATAATCTTGGATACATTTTGCATTATCGCATACAGCACGTTTGTGATTTTCTAATGCATTCAGATAATATTTTTCGGCATACTCTTTTACCATTCGGTGAGTAGAGAACTTTGGAGCGATTGTTTTGATTGAACTTTTCATCATTTCTACCCATTTTCCGGGCACGCGTACATCACCTCTGTCATAATAGATTCGTGTAATTTGATTTTCCAATAAATCATATAGCAATTCGGATTCTAATTGATTAATTTCGGGAGTATTTTCTCGTTCTTCGCCCGCTCCAATTGCAAAGCCATTGTGACCATTATATGCTTCGTCCCACCAACCATCTAAAATGCTACAATTCAAAGTGCCGTTAATTGCTGCTTTCATTCCACTTGTTCCGCTTGCTTCTAATGGACGAATTGGATTATTTAGCCATACATCGCACCCCTTTACCATCAACCGAGAAACAACCATATCATAATCTTCCAAAAATACTACATGCTTTTCTAAATCATAATCTTTCACTTTTTGGATTATAGATTGAATCATTTGTTTGCCTTCGGTGTCGTGTGGGTGTGCTTTGCCCGCAAGAATAATCTGAACAGGTTTATCCTTATTGGTTAATAAATTCTTCAATCGTTTCATATCACTAAAAAGCAAAAATGGTCTTTTGTATGTTGCAAATCTGCGTGCAAAACCTATTGTAAGTGCATCGGGATCTAAATATTCATTGATTTTTTGTAATTGTTCAGGTCGCAAATAATCTTTTTGTTTGTTTTTTAGATAATCACGAGCAAATAGCACTAATCGGATTCTTCTTCTTTGCTTTTCTCTCCATAGTTCATCATTTGGAATATCATCAACAGCATTCCAAATTTCTTCATCATCAATTTCGGTGCTCCAATTCAGTGGCAAATATCTATCAAATAATTCTGCGAATTCACGAGCAAGCCAAGTGTGAGTATGTACTCCATTGGTTAATCCATCAATAGGCACATTTTCTTCGGGCAAACATCCCCAAATATTTTTCCACATTTTACGGGAAACTATTCCGTGTAATTGACTAACACCATTATGATAACCTGTCAACTTTAAGCCAAGTATTGTCATAGAGAATGCTTCGTTATAGTTGATATAATGATTTGCTTGACCTAATGTAATAAATTCTTCGAAGGAGAACCCCAGAGTAGTCGAATATTCTTTCATATACCTTTCCATTCGATTAATCGAAAATGCTTCGTTTCCGGCAGGAACAGGAGTATGAGTTGTGAAAATCGAAGTTAATCGTGTTATATTCATTGCTGTCTTAAAATCAAAATTATACTTTTGCATATAAAATTTCGTTTGCTCGAGCAATGCAAATGCAGCGTGCCCTTCATTTATATGAATTACGGCTGGTTCAATACCAATAGCGTGCAATGCTTTGATGCCGCCAATTCCCATCAATATTTCTTGTTGAATACGAGTATCACGGTCGCCGCCATATAATTGATCTGTAATATTCTTATATTCTGGATTTGTATTTTCATCAATATTAGAATCAAGCAAATATAGGAAATTTCTACCAACGATGATTTTCCAAATTTGTACATACGCTTTTCCATCTGGCAAATCTACATCAATTATAATTGGCTTGCCATTTTCATCACGCATTAGGAACATTGGCATCGAGTAAAAATCATTGATTGGATATAATTCATTTTGCCATCCATTTGCGGATAATCTTTGGCGGAAATAGCCTTGTTGATACAATAAACCTACTCCAACCATCGGCAAGCCCAAATCGCTTGCTGATTTCTGGTGATCGCCTGAGAGTATTCCCAAACCTCCCGAATACACTGGAAAACTTTCGTTGATTCCATATTCTGGACTAAAATATGCGATAATGCCGTCATTATCCATTTCTTGCTCTTGGTACCAAGTTTTCCTTGTCATATATTCAACAAAGTGAGTATGAACAATATTCAAAAAATTAACAAAATCGTTTTGTTCGGCTAAATCGTTTAGTTGTTTTTGCGATAATTTGTTGATTAAGGCAATTGGATTGTGATGCACTTCCTGCCAAATCTGACGATGCATTCTTTTAAAGAGTTCTTTGGCTTCGCTATCCCAGCACCACCAATAATTATAGGCGATTTCTCTGATTTTTTCAATCTTTTCGGGCAATTTTGCCTTGATGATAAAACTATGTAATGGTTTCATTTCATTTTACATTTTTAATAAAAAACTAATTTAAGAAAAAATAATTTGTTGATAGATAATTTTAAGTAAAAAATTGAAAATTATGAACAATTTGAAAATTTGAAATTACACGGTTGTCATTCCCGTGCAAACGGTAATCTATAGCCCACGAATTTATTCGTGGGTGATTTTTAAAAGGAACAAATCGTGCAGAGCAAACTCTGCCAAAGAAAAAGCGAGAAATAAACCTTCCGAAGGTTCGGAAACCTTCGGAAGGTTATATAATCAAAATATACAATGTTATGGGGGAATTGGTTTTATCAGATGAGGCTGTCTCATAAGTCCAAAATATTTCAAAATTGTCATTCCCGTGCAAACGGTAATCCATAGCCCGCTGTCTCATAAGATGATTATTTGGAAAATATTAAATAATTATTTTTTAAAACCT
>DYLM01000003.1:72466-72544 GCA_020722095.1 Chloroherpeton thalassium | reverse complement strand
TGTCTGCTGTATATTCAGGGTCAGTTTCCGTATAACTTGTCAAATAATTTGGTGTCCACCATTCGACTGCTGTTCCGT
>DYLM01000003.1:68354-72366 GCA_020722095.1 Chloroherpeton thalassium | reverse complement strand
TTGAAACTTCGATTTCCGCTGTTCCACTTACTTTAGCATTTGTTATTGCATTATTTGCTACTGTTGGATTTGGATATGTACCCGATAAATCGCCACCAGCAGTAGTTGTATTGAAAATTATATTAGGTTCATCTGCTGTATAAATTGGATCTGTTTCCGTATAACTTGTCAAATAATTTGGTGTCCACCATTCGACTGCTGTTCCGTTTGTTCTGATTATCTGATTGTCTGTTGCACTATTTGCTAATTTTGAAACTTCGATTTCCGCTGTTCCACTTACTTTAGCATTTGTTATTGCATTATTGGAGATAGTTAAAGCACCCAAGTTGCTAATTGTTGCGTCTCCACTCATTGCAACCCCTGTTGCAACATTGCTACCATTGCCTACAAAAATGTAGCCATTAGTAAGTGTATTTGAAGCAAATGAATTATTATCATAAGTTGTTGAAACAATACTTGTCCCATCAAATACTAAAAATTTGTTGTTAGAAGTAAATGAAGATGCATTCGTGCCACCTTTGGATACTGTCAATATTCCATTTACTTCTGCAGTTGCTAAATCTACACCATCGCTAACCGAGCCTGTTCCAACAAATCTATTTGATTGAATATAGCCCGTGCCAGTGGAAGTCAAATAAGCTCCGTCTCCTACAGTCATTTGTGCTGTAGTATTCGTGCCAGTCGCTATCAAATTAAATGGTATAGTTGCCGATGCCGAAACCAAAGCTACCCAATTCGGAGTCCCCGATGTACCTGCATTGTAATAAAGTTTATTGTCATCAGTAACGAAGACAATTAACCCATTTGCAGGCGATGCGATTGCATTTCTTTCAGTAGCAGTCATTTTGGGAATAAGCAATCCCCTTTTGGTTGCCATCGATGATACATCTAAATGGAGTAAAGCTGAATTATCTGGATTTGTTGTGCCAATTCCAACATTTTCTGTTTGTGCATTAGCAAAACTACTGAATATTATGATTGCAATTATCAATAAACTTAATTTCATATTTCGTGATTTTCTTTTCATTTTTCTTTCTATTTTTGTAATTTACAAAATTAATCATTTAAATCAAAATTTTTTTAAGTAGTTTTACTTATGTATAATGTTAAGAAATTTCAAAATAATTTGAGTTAATAATTGCAAACCTTACAAGTTGAGATGCCGTCTTTAAATTTAATTTTTTTAGCAAATTATACCTATGCGATTCCACTGTTCTGATACTCAAATTTAGTCTGTCCGAAATTTCTTTGTTAGTCAAGCCTTCTGCTATTAGCTTCAAAACAAGTTCTTCTTTTTTAGTTATACTTACGTTTGCGTCCTCTGAATCATCAAAATAAATCTTCCTATCCGTTAGCAATTTTACTATTGACTTACTAAAAACCCTTTCGCCATTCAGTACTTTTTCGACTGCTTCTTGCAAAATTACTGACGAAACCCCTTTGGTTAAGTATCCATCGGCTCCGGCAGATAATGCCATTTCGATATGTCCAAAATCCTCAAAAGCAGTAAGCATAATTATTCTTGAATCGGGGCTTTTCTCACGTATGCGTGGTATTGCTGTAACCCCGTCCATTTTTGGCATAAAAATATCTAAGAAGATCACATCAGGTTGATGAATTTCGGCTTCTGAGATTGCTTCCAATCCATTACTTGCTTCTGCCACAATTTGTATAGTCTTATCAATGCTTAGTAATTTACTCACACCAACGCGAAATATCTCATGATCATCAACAATCATTAACTTAATTGGATTTTCCATAGAATAATTAGCCATATATCACTTCCTTTTGATTAATTGAATATTATAATATCCATTCATTATAATTTGCATCGCTTGGCATTCTCCAATCTCCGCGTGGCGACAACGAAACCGAACCAACTTTAACGCCATCAGTAAAACAAGACCTTTTAAATTGATTATTAAAAAATCTCTTAATAAATATTTCCAATGTATCTGTAATCTCTTGTTCATCAAAAGTATTGTGAAACGCTACCATCGCCAAGTATTTAATTTTTTCAGTCGTAAAGTTATTCCTTACAAAATGATACAAAAAGAAATCGTGCAAAACATAAGACCCAATAATTTTTTCAGTCTCTTGATGAATTGTTTCGCCATCGATATTCGGTAATAATTCAGGTGAAATTGGAGTATTCATTACATCAAAGAGAATATTTCGTAATTCCATTTCACACTTATTATTAGCATACCAATCAATCAAATTTTGTACCAAAGTTTTTGGTATTGAACTATTTACGTTATACATCGAAATATGGTCGGCATTGTAAGTATTCCACCCCAAAGCAATTTCGGATAAATCGCCTGTGCCAACTACAATTCCACCATTTTCGTTTGCTAAATCCATCAAAATATGAGTCCGCCTTCGGGCTTGTGCATTTTCGTATGTAACAGTCAGTTTATTTTCATCGTAATCAATATCATCGAAATGACTCCTCGTAGAATCAACAATTGGAATTTCTCGATATTCAACACCAAAAGCATCTGCAAGTAATTTAGCGTTATTCTTTGTTCTTTTGGTTGTTCCAAATCCTGGCATTGATACTGATAGAATATCTTTATTGGATTTTTTCAATTTCTTCATCGTTTCCACACAAACAAGCAATGCTAATGTAGAATCCAACCCACCCGATATTCCAATTACTAAACGGCTTAATTTTGTATGCAATAATCTACGAGCAAGTGCAGTTGATTGTAAGTTAAAAATTTCTTGAAAAACGGAATTTTTGGTGTGTTTTTCTTTTGGAATAAAAGGCGTTTGCGTTATATATCTTTCAAGTTGATTTGTTTCATTAACTGGTAGATTAATATTGACAATTCTATGACCTTTTTCCATTTTATAATTTTGAAAAGTAGAATTTTTATTTCTTTCGTTTTCTACTTTTTCTATATCGCAATCAGCTGTAATTAATTGACTTTCGAGGACAAACCGCTCGGATTCTGCAATTTTCACTCCATTTTCGGCAATCAAACAATGACCCGAATAAACCAAATCGGTCGAAGATTCCCACATTGATGCAGACGCATAAGCATACACCCCGTTAATCCGTGCAGATTGGTTAATTACTAAATTTTCACGATATTCTCTTTTTCCAATCAATTCATTACTTGCCGACAAGTTTGCGATAATATTAGCTCCCGCCAGAGCTAAATCCGAACTAATTGGCTTAACAGCCCACAAATCTTCGCAAATTTCCACTCCAAGCTTTACTAATGGATTATCTGAATCTTGGAAAATTAGATCATTCCCTATTGGAACTTCTTTCCCATTGAAAACTATTTGCTTTGTAATTAATTCATCAGCGGAAGCAAACCAACGTTTTTCGTAAAATTCCCCGTAGTTAGGTAAAAATGTTTTTGCTACAAAACCGTATAATTCACCGCTACCAACTACAGCGGCAACATTGTAAATTTTGGCATCAACTTTTAATGGCAAACCAACAATTATTAAAATTTGATTTGTTAAAGAATAGTCAATAATCTTTTGAAGTGATTTTATCGCATTATTTAAAAGTTTATTTTGAAAAAATAAATCGGCACAAGAGTATGAAGTAATGGATAGTTCGGGAAAAATTATTACTGAAGATCCTTGAATTAAAGCTTGAGTAGATAGTCGTATAATTTCTTCTGAATTATATTCAGTATTGGCAATTTCTAATCGTGGCGAGGCAATACTCACTCTCAAAAAGCCATATTTATTAAAATAATTCATTTTTTTCATTTTATTAAAATTAATAAAAAAAAACGAATTAGACAAATAAATATTAAGCATTAAGCCGAAAAATCGTAATTATTTTTGACTTATATTAAAAATAAGTAATAAATTTATGATTTTTTGTTGAAATTTTTTAATAAATGAAGATAATAAGAATTAATTCATTTAAAATTAACAAATTAAGTTAATATTTTTTGATATAATTTATGTCCATTTTGTGAAAAATTCTCAAAGTAACCAGTGAACCAATTTATCAGTTGAATTCCACTTTGCAATGTTA
>DYLM01000003.1:28747-68254 GCA_020722095.1 Chloroherpeton thalassium | reverse complement strand
ATTTCATTCATTGATTCAGGATAACTGCTTTCAGGCTGAAGTGAAATACTAATTCCAATTGGACATCCGTGTTGTTTTTCAATTGCATTTATTCTTTTAGCCGCTTCAGCGAAGCCAACATTTGGCAAACCCATCCAATTTATTGCAGAATTAGAACTCGCCAAAGGTATAAAAGGATGCAAAATTCCTTTTTTAAGATTTCCTTTTCTTGGCTTTGGTGTGATAGTGCCAATTAAAAATGCACCTGCACCTTGGCGGTATGCAACTTCGTAACCATAAACTTCTTTAAAGATACCGGCAGCATTGAAAATTGGAGACTGAAAAGTCAACTCTAACAAAGTAGTTTGGAACTTCTTTGGAATATCAATTTTTGGAAAATCAAAATCAGAATATAATAGTTTGAGAAATAATTTACGAGAATATGAATAAAATAATGAAGCGAAATAAGGTGTAGTAGCAACTATGCTTTTACGAAGATACAAGTCTATTTTGGCAAGAATTTCTGTTTTATTCATAATTAAGTTAATGGAATTTTTACTTCGATTTTGTTAGCATCTTTCAGCATTTTTTTGTCAATTAAAGTAAGGATGTTGCTTAAAACTGTAGCTGAAATTTTCGTTCCCCTTCTGGCAACAGTTACGTTGGCTGTAGTAACCAAATTCTGATCTATAACCATTCCGACAGCTAATTGATTGGGAGGAATCGTTTTAACTGCAAAGGCTTGATCTCCCTCGTTAACAATTTCTAATTGATTATTTTTGTTGCTTTCTCGGTAATTCTCTAATTCATCAATGATTTGACTAAATTCGATTAAATATTCAAGATTTGGAATTTCTTTATTTTCTCGGATAGGAAGAAAAACTTCTATGTGATTTTCTTTGATAGCAAATCTAAAAATATTAAATAAATCTTGATTAAACCATTTACTATTTGCCAAAATAAACTTTTGTCCTTGCTTCATTCTCTCAAAAGCAATTTCATACTTATATCTGTATGTTTTATTATAAAATCTATCGATTAAACTCTCGTTAGGTATTAAATATAGAAAATGGAAATATAAATTAGATAACTGGAATATTTGAGATTCTATGGAAATATTACTTGTTAATTTTTTTGGAAATCCCGAACCATCAATATGTTCCCAAATTTGGAAAAAATGCGAATATTTTTCCTCTCCATATTTGTCAATAACCTTTTTAAAAAAATTAGATGTATATTCAAAATATTCAGAAAAATCAACTTCTTCTAATTCAAAAGGATTTGTATAAGCCAATCGTCTTGGAAAAGTTTGCATCATTATTGAATACATCAATTCAATATTAAACAAATCTTGGTTGCTTTTTTCGGGCAATTTTAATTCACGAACAAAATAATTAGCAATTTTTAAAACACCTTCAAAATGGCTATAAAAATAATTTCCTTTAAATGCACCAAGTGTTAAAAATGCTTGATGCATAACTTGAACATAATTCCTTGAATCTGGTTCAATTTTTATTGGTTTTGTTTCTTTTTCAGTTGAAATATTTTTTATTTTGTTGGTAAGTTCATTATTTAATTCCTTAAGTCGGTAATATTGGAATGCAACATTTACAGATTGGATTAAATCTATTTCTTTAATTGGTTTAGTTAATACAACAAGTGATCTGGATTGTGCAGCTACTTTTATGATCATACTTGGTTCGGTATCAGCAGTCATCAACATTCGAATTGATTGAGTATGAGTCTGGGATAACTTATGGAGTAATTCACTGCCAGTCATCCCCGGCATTATTTGATCTGAAAGAATAACTTCAAATTTAAAGCCACTATTGATAACTTTGAGTGCATCTTCTGCTGACTTAGCAGTCTTAACTTCAAAATGCTTCCCGAAATATCTTTCGTAAAGCTTTAATACCATCACATCATCATCAACTAATAATAATTTGCCTTTTTGCAAGTTAATTACCCTATTTAAACGTCATTTAAAATATACTGAATTCGTTCAATAATCAAAATTAAGAAAATGTTTGTAAATACTTTACTTCTCAATGAAATTTTTCGTGGTTTTCATATCCAAAGATGGAATGACCGAATAAGACCAATGGATTTAATTGAAATCGATAAGCACTCTCATAAAATGCTAATTGCTTTTATTTTAGCAAAATACGAAGAAAATAGTGGCAAAATTATCAATTGGAATCAAATAATTCAAAATGGTATTTTCGAATTATTGCGTAGGATTGTAATTTCCGACATCAAATCTCCAATTTATGCCCAAATAACCCAAAAACCAGAAGTTTTTAACAAATTGAATCAATATGTTTACAACCATTTAAAGGCAAAATTGCCCGATGGTGAATTGCTCCAAGAATTCCATAATTTCTTGTTTGAAAATACAGATTACGATAATATTTCAAATCGAATACTATCAGCCGCTCACATTTATGCTTCAATCTGGGAATTTAGAATTATTGAAAATGCTAATCCTGATAATTATCAAATAGACAAAATACGCAAAGAATTGGATAATAGGATGATTCCATTTCAGGATTTAATCGGCATTAAAAAGTTTGATAGTGATTTTCCAATCAAGCATTTCGTGGATTTGTTTGGATACTTGCGATTCCAATATCGTTGGGCTCAAATTCCACGTGTGCCCAAAACATCAGTTCTGGGACATTCACTATTAGTTGCAATAATTTCCTATTTATTTGTTCGAGAAAATTCATCGAATCCCAATAGATTATATAATGCTTTTTTTGGTGGATTATTCCACGATTTGCCCGAAGCAGTAACTCGCGATATTATTTCGCCCGTTAAAACATCATCTAAAGCACTTGATGAATTAATAAAAATTATCGAAATCGAAATGGCAGAGTCCGAAATTTATCCACTTTTAGAAAAAGAATGGATTGATGAAATTAAATATTTTACAATTGATGAATTTGAGAATAAAATATACCAAGATAATCCCAAAATAATTAATGATTTCGATGAATTTAATACCAAATATGACAGTGTTGAATTTAAGCCTTATGACGGAAAAATCATCAGAGCCGCCGACCATTTAGCTGCTTTTTTAGAAGTGTGGCATTCGTGTAATGCAGGTATAAAAACCGATGAGATGAGCTCTGCTGCTCACAAAATCAAAGAACAATACATAAATAAAACCTATGCCAATTTGGAATTACGCTTGATTTACGAGCACTTCTCAAATCCCTGTTGAAAAATGGGTGTCGGGTGTTAGTCGTTGTACGTCTTTGAGGCTGTCTCAGAAGTCCCAAATATTGCAAAATTGTCAATCCCGTGCAAACGGGAATCCACTATTATAGAGGGTTTATGGATTCCCACTTTCGTGAGAATGACAGCAAAACTGACTTATGAGACAGCCTCAATGACAGATTTAACATAGTGAATTATTATTTAAAATCAGTTTTTTTTACTCGCTTTTCATTAGTCTTTGCACAAGCAACTCGGAAATTGCTGTGATGATTGCAAGAACTAAGAAGATTTGCCAAAGTTCCGAACCCGAACGCACTCTTTTGATTTGTTGAGATAAATTAACATAATCTTGCAAAAATGCAACCGTAATTTCCTTTTCAAATTTCTTTTTCAGCAATTCTTCCACTTTTTCATTATCAATCTTAGAAATAACTGATTCTTTTGGGTTAATATTTGCTGATATTATCCCAACAGGCTTTTCTTTGGAATTATACACAACATAATTACCCAGCAATTCCACCTTTGGAATGCTTATAATTATCCCCGTTGATAAATTAGGAGCATAAACAACTTGCTTATTGCCATTTGGGTCAATAATAGTAAAATTTGAACCTTCGGCGAACTTAGTAGGAATCTTTAATTGCACAGAAGAGCCTACTTCCACACTTGTAGCAAGTTCGGGCAAGGAAGAAAGATAAAGAATAGAGCGATAAATAAGAATTGGAAACAGAGACGTAGTTGGCAAATTGCTCCACTCAGGCATTGGATTAATTGTAAATAATAGATATTTACCACGCAATAAGTATTCCTCCGACATTAAATTGCCAGTTAAATTTTCTACAATTGCCACACCTTTTTTGTATGGAATTTCCTTATAAATTTTAATTTTTTCCTCAATTTCATTATTTGAATTAGTAAAGACACCTTCAAAAATTGGATGAGTTTTTGCAATTTTGGTAACAATATTATTTGAATTGTTGGAATAATTTACAATTTCAGTTTTATCAAACTTCAAAAATTTTGAAAACTCTTGATTAGACGCAAAATCTTCACTTGCAAAAAAAATTGCTCTGCCACCATTTTTGATATAATTTTCCACTCTTGAAGCATTTATTTTAGAATAATTTTCAAAAACCAATACATCAAACTTTGTCAAATCAGTACTATTAAAGTTGATTGTTGGTATTATCTCTAAATGGCAGTAATTTTGTTGATAATTAATTCCAAGTGCATTCTGCAAAAACAAATTATTATTATCCGAAATTAAGGCTACTTGTGGCTTATTAGGAAGAATAACGCCAAAAAATCTACGATTATCATTGGGCAAAGCATCATTTTCTAATTCAACCTCGCCCAAAAGGACATCAGTTGACTTCAACACAGCACTTATATCATTATAAGTTGATGATTTCTTTTTGATATTTACATTTTTCTGACCAACTTTCACTCCATTGTAAATCAAAGACATATTTAGCTTGTTTTTGTCCTCGGTGGAGTGATTAGTAAGTTTCACTTTATTGATAACTGGATTATTATATTGAAATATCCTTGTAGAAGGAACAATAGAGTCAACTGATATGTTAGTCAGTGGTGCTTTGGAATTTGCTCCAACTTCCACAAAATAAATTGCAGGTCGTATGTTTGTAATAAAAGTATCATCAAAATTCTCGAAGTTCAGGGTTTGATTGTCTGTAATGAAATAAATTTCCCTGTTCAAAAAATGTGCTTTTTTAAATAATTCTGCAGAAGTTGTAATAGCATTGGAAATATTAATAGTGGAATTGCCAATTCGCATTTTGGATAAATCTTCATTAATTTTAATAAAATTTGATGAAAAATTGTAAAAATCAGCAGATTGTAAATTTGCAAGCGGAATAAGAATAATTTCATCACGAGAATTGAATTGTTCAATCAAATTTTTAGCAATTCTCTTGGCGAAATTAAATCTGTTTCCAAATTCATCTGTTAAATTCATACTTGGACTATTATCAACAAATACAATCACACTTGATTCAGCATACTTGGAGAATCCCGGCAAATGCCCACGCGTTAAAGGGCGAGCAAATGCCAATACGATAAAAATAATAGTTAGGGTACGAAGCAATAATAACAGCCATTGCTTGATTTTTAGCTTACGTATATGTGATTTTTGGAGTTCAACTAAGAATTTTAAACTCGAAAACTCAACTTTCTTAAGTTTTCTTAGATTGAGGAAATGTAGAATAATTGGTATCGAAGCTAAAACTAAGCCAAAAAGTATAAATGGGTTTATAAAATTCATAATTGCAAATTTAAAAATAAATTAGACGTAAAAAAGAAAATTATCTTAAATTTAAGTGAAAAAAATAATTACTTTTAAATTTTTCAGTAAATTTGTAAAAAAGAAAACATCAATGCAAGCAATACATACTGATATTTTAGAACAATTATTTGGAATTGCAAATGGAATTGCAGAAAAGTTAGAATTTATGCCGAATCTTGTGATTTCAAGTGGGTCGGGCTTAAATAATATTTGGAGTAATTTCGAAATTCTACAAAAAATCAATTATAACGAAATTCCATATATGCCCCAGTCAACAGTTGAAGGACATTCTAATGAGATTTTAATTATCAGGCATAATGAGAAAATTGCGATGGTTTTTGCTGGAAGATTTCATTTATACGAGGGCTATCCATTAGAATTTGTGCTTATTCCTTTGATAATTCCATATTTATTTGGTGTTAGGAATTTTGTTTATCTTAATGCTGCTGGTGGCTTGAACCCCAAATTTAATGTTGGAGATTTGATGCTTCTAACCAGTTCCATAAATTTTACTTTCAAGGATATAATACACTTATTCAACAAACAATTTTTAAAAAATAAAAAGATTGATGATGCAATAATCAAGGAACAATGGAGAAATAGCTTAGAGAATTCATTAATTCAGAACTCTATATCTTATCAAAATGGAACTTATATCGAAGTAACAGGACCAAGTTACGAAACACCCGCCGAAGCAAGATTTTTCCGTAGAATCAAGGGCGATGCAATTGGTATGTCCACGGTGCTGGAGTTGCTTTCGGGTGCATTATTGAGCGTAAATCAATTAGGCATTTCATTTATTACCAATAAGTTAAGTGAAAATCCAAAGAAAAAGACAAACCACTTAGAAGTATTAGATGCAATCAGCACAAATGCAACAAAGTTTACTATTGCTATAAAGTCAGCAATAGAAAGTGCCCCATTAAATTAAACTTAAATTTGCAACTAAACGTCTATTGAATGAAATATCTAAAAAATAGATAGGGATAATTATGTATAAAGTTCAAAAAGTCCTTCTTGTTCTTTTCATTATCAGTAGCACTAATTTAATTGCTCAATTTGGGAAAAACAAAGTTCAATATGAAAAATTCAAGTGGATGTTCATTCAGTCTGAACATTTTGATATATATTACAATCAAGGCTCTAAGTATTTAGCTGAATTTACTGCAATTAATGCAGAAAAATCTCTGAATATTATTCAAAATGATTTGAATTTTGCAATTAATCGCAGAGTGCCAATTATTGTATATAATTCTCACGTGCAATTCCAACAAACAAATGCTATTAGCAGTTTTATGCCCGAAGGAATTGGTGGAGTTACTGAACTCTTTAAAAATCGTGTAGTATTACCATTTGATGGTAATTGGGAAAGTTATAGGCATGTTATCGCTCACGAATTAGTACACGCTGTACTGAATGATATGTTTTATGGTGGTACATTTCAGTCTGCTTTGTCCTCTGGCGGTATGTTTGAAATTCCAATTTGGATGAATGAAGGATTAGCAGAATGGGAAAGTCTGCAAACTTTGACTACTTTAACAGATATGTACATTCGCGATTTAGTCATAAACAATTATCTTCCCGATTTACCAAGATTAGACGGGTATTTAGCATATCGCGGAGGACAGATTTTTTATTGGTACATTTCTACTAATTATGGTAAAGAAAAGATTGGTGAACTTATAAATAATCTAAATGCTTATAGAAATACTGATGTAGCTTTTAAAAATACATTTAATTTATCTTTAGAAGATTTTTCGGAAAAATGGATGAAAGATTTAAAGAAAATGTACCTTCCAGATGTTAAAGAATTTCAAGATCCTGATGATTTTTCAGAAAATTTGACTTTGCGTAAAAAAACAAGAAATTATTGGAATACATCGCCCGCAATTTCTCCAAATGGACAAAAATATGCGTATATTGGTGTTGATGATGGTGTATTTGCCATTTTCATTAGAGAAATTGACAAAAAAAGCGAACCACGTAAATTAGTTAGTAGTTTTAGACAACAAGATTTTGAAGAATTGAATATTTTAACTCCAGGAATTTCTTGGAATCCACAAGGCACTAAAATTGCACTCTCAGCTAAAGCCGGTGGAGAAAATGCTGTATTTATAATTGATGAAAAAACTGGCGATTACGAAAAACTTGATTTTGATTTAAAATCAATTACTTCTGTCACTTGGTCGCCTGATGGCAATAAATTAGCATTTTCAGCTTCATTGCCCAACCAGTCTGATATTTTTATTTATGATTTTAAGTCCAAAAAATTAACAAATGTCACTAATGATGTTTTTTCGGATGCTATTCCCGAATGGAGCTATGATTCTAAAAAATTATTTTTTGTTTCAGATAGAGGACAAAACGACACAATCCATATAACAACTAATGACATAAAGATTTGGAATTATCAATTTGACCAACAGGATATTTTCTCGATTGATCTAACTACAAATGAAATTAGAAGGCTCACCTTTGAAGAAAATTCAAATATTACATCAATAGCAGCTTTTCAAAATCCTGACAAGATCCTCTTCGTCTCTGATTATAATGGCATAAGCAATTTGTATGAATTAAATCTTAATACATTAACTGCCGTACCTAAGACAAACTCACTAATTGGAATCAGTCAAATTTCAATTTCTCCTGATGGCAGTAAGTTATTATATTCAGGGCAAGTTGATGGTGGTTATGATATTTTTCTGATGCGTTTCCCATTGGAAAAAAATCTTGGGATTAATCCACTACCATTTACAACATATTTAAAAACCGAATACGAACAAAATAATTTAGTTTCTGAATTGAATAAAATTGGTTCGGGTTCATCAGTTAACGACACTACAAAACTTGCTTTTGGTAAATATAATTTAGATTTGTCAAGACAGGATTTTGTTCAGCCTAATCCCGATGCTTTGCAAAAAGACCCCGAATTGCAAATCAAAAAATCAGACGAGATCCTTAATAATGATAATTTTGTTGAAAAACCATATAAGATTATCTTTACACCAGATGCAATAATTGGAAACCCAAATTATAGCACATTTTATGGATTCCAAGGCGTAACTCAAATGATGTTTTCAGATATTCTGGGAGATCATCAGATTTATGCACAAGCAAGTTTGCTAATGGATTTAAAAAATAGTTCGTTTTTAGTTAATTATATGTATATGCCCGATTTAGTTGATTACGGCTTATCATTATATCACTCATCTGCTTTTGTTTACCGTACTGATGGATTAATATATAGATACCGCAACTATGGAACATCTATTGATGCTGCTTTGCCCTTTGATTTGTTCCGTAGAATCGAGGCTAACCTTGGCATAATGGGCTTAAGCAGAGAAAATGTAGATATTCCCACTGCTCCTTCAATCGATAGATTCTTGCTAATGCCAAGTATTCGTTATGTATTTGATAATGTGCTTTTTAGTAGCTTTGGACCAAGTTCGGGTGCAAGATACTACTTGGGAGTTAGTGGAACGCCGAAACTTAGCAACGATGGAGTAAGTTTTGTTAATTTCGACACTGATATTAGATATTATCAACCAATTATTTCTGATTATTTGACTGCTGCAATACGCGGAAAAGTTGGTGCAAGTTTCGGAGCAAATCCTGTGAATTATTATTTGGGTGGAACGGAAAATTGGATTAATTCATCATTTTTTGGCAATGGCTTACCATTTGACGACCCGATTGATTTTGCTATGATGAATTACGAAATGCCCGCAAGAGGTTGGGCTGTTGGGCAACATAGCGGAACAAAATTCTTTATGTTGAATACAGAAATACGCTTTCCGTTATTTACTGCACTTGTGGCGGGACCAATTCCAATTTTATTACAAGGTGTGATGGGCAATTTATTTTTGGATATTGCAGGAGCGTTTACTGATAAATTTGTTGCTTCCGAAGTAAATGTATTTGGTCAGAGACAACCAAGAGATTTATATATGTCTGCTGGTATTGGTGCAAGAACATATTTATTAGGAATGCCAATTAAGTTAGATGTTGCTTGGAGAAATCAATATGAAAAATGGTCGGCACCTTACTATTTATTCTCTCTTGGATATGATTTCTAAGAAGAGTTTGTAAAGTTTGTAAAGTTTATAAAGTTTGTAAAGTGGGAATATGATGAAAATCCCACTCTGTGAGGGGGACAAAGGGGGAGGTTCTAATAAAAACGTCCAACAAATAAATCCCGTAGGGATGATAATATTATAGAAAATAAAATAATAAAGTAATGGAAATTAGTGCAATAATTATTGGTAAAGACAATTCGGAAACGATTTTGGATACATTGTTTTCGGTTCAACCTTTTTGCAAACAAATTGTATATGTGGATACAGGTAGCGAGGACAATACACCAACATTGATGACACAAAATAATGCTGAGGTTTATTTTCACAAATGGAATGATGATTTCTCGGAGGCAAGAAATTTCGCAATTAGTATGGCTCGACAAGATTGGATTTTATCAATTGATACCGATGAAATTTTGAGTGAAGTTAATTTAGAAGACTACTCGCATTTATTTGAGGATCCCAAAATTGGTGGAATAAATGTAATTCTTAAAAATTACATCAATCCTGATGATTTTAGCCAATTTACAACCCATAGATTTACTCGGATATTTCGTAATAATCCTGCTTTTAAATTTTCGGGTCGAGTTCACGAACAAATTCGTAATTCAATCGAAAATGCAGGCTTCGAAATTATTGACACAGATATTACAATCGAGCATTTTGGTTATTTAGATTCCTCGCCCGAAAAGCAAGAGCGAAATCATAAATTGCTTGAATCTGATTTGCAAGAAAATTCGCAAGATGTTTTTCTGAAATATCATTTGGCAAATACTGAGTTTAGTATGAATAATTTGCAAGATGCTTTCAAACTTTACAGCGAGATAATTGATTCTAATCAATTAACCAACACGCAGAACGACTTATGCAAATTAAGGCTTGCTCAAATTCATTTAAGTAGAAATGAATTCAATTTAGCTGAAAGTTATTTAACAAATGTCATGGAAAATTCAGATTATGATGGTTTTCGCCTGTTTATTTTAGCGGCAATAAAAATGAATCAACAAAAATTCGAAGAAGCACGAGAATTATACAAAAATCCAATATTATTAGATTCATCTATGGTCGACAAATCCGCCATTGAAACTGCCGAGCAAATATTCAAACATATTTTATAACATTAAACCTTTACAAACTTTAAAAACTTTAAAAACTTTAAAAACTTAAAACAGAATCAATGAAAAATATTGAAGAGATAAAATCTAAATTTAAAAATAGAGATAGAATTATAAGAATACTTTCTGAAAATCAGCATTTCCGTGCAGCGATGATTAGAAATACAAATACTGCATTAACAGCACAAAATCGTCATAAATTATCCGAAATACCCGCTAACTTTCTTGCAAGAGCAATGATGGGTTCGGCTTTTATTGCTAACTTTTTAAAAGGTGAAGAAAGAGCAATTCTCCAAATAACTGGGAATGGTCTATTATCGCAAATATATGCAGAATCAAGTCAGATTGGTGAAACACGAGGTTATGTTGAGTTCAATTCAAATGCCCCAAAAGTTGCACAAATCAAGAATATGGATAGCGTTCTTGGAATTGGTTTGCTTAAAGTTACTCGAATACTCTACGACCAAGCAAATCCAAATTCTGGAATTATTGAGTTAATCAAAAGTGATATAGCCTCGGATTTGGAGTACTATTTCAATAAATCAGAACAAATCCCAACAGCAATTATAATGGAAGTGGAAACCGATAGCGATGGCAAAATTTCTAAATCTTATGGTTTTATGATTCAAGCTATGCCGGGTTGCAAGCACGAAGAGCTGAAGGAAGTGTTCGAAAAAATTGAGAATCATCTTCAACTTGGAAATTTCTTTGACGAAACATTATCTATTGAAGAAAATCTGAAAAATGTTTTGCCTTTTGATTTTACAACCTCGTCAAATCTACCAATAGACTTTTACTGCCGCTGTTCTAAAGATAATTTCATTAAAGCAATGATAACATTGGACATCAAAGAAATTGAAGAAATGCACGAGCAAAATCAAAATGAATTAGTCTGCAAATACTGTAATGAGCATTATTATTTGGACGAAGCCGATTTCACAAAAATTATAGAAATAATAAAATCCCAAAAGAATTAAGTGGGGAGAGAAAAATAACTACTTTTTTTTCATTTTTTTTGTAATAATTTCCATTTTAATTTGTTTTACTAATAATTAGTTAGATATTTTTTTGTAATTTGGAAAAAAATGAAAAAGTTAATATACATATTTCTACTCGTAATCCTTTCTTTACCCAATTATGCTCAATATTGGGAGAAGAAAACTAATATTCCAATGCCCTTCAATTCGGGATATTACTTGGATATTTTCTTTTTGCCGAGCAATACAAATTATGTTTGGGCTTGTGGTTTTGATGGATATGTAATTCGCTCAACCGATTATGGTCAAACTTGGAGTGGAAGTGTAGTTCCCCAGCCCGCTTATCATTTGGAATCAATTTTTTTTGTAAATCAAAGTGTTGGCTTTGTTTCTGGTGTGGAAGGAATATGGAAAACAACCGATGGCGGTGCAAATTTCACCGAAATAACTCCTTTGGATAGTGCTATTCGTGGCTTTTGGGGTTGTTATTTTTTAGATGCAAATACGGGCGTTGTTGTTGGCGGTGGTTGTGATGATTTGCAAAGATTTTACAAAACAACAAATGGCGGCGCAAATTGGACATTGAAAACATACAATCAGCCAAGTACTGGGCTTACCGACTTAATACTTTACTCGGACGGTACTGGCTTTGCTGTTAGTAGCGGGCAAATCTGGAAAACTACCAATACAGGCTCGGATTGGTTTATTTTTAAAGGAACGGGGGCAACAGTCTGGCAAGAAGAAATTTCAATTATGGGAAATTCTATTGTATTGCCTTATGCGGGAGTAACTTGTAGCGGTCAGGGGAATGCTGGCGGAGCAATGTTTTCGACAGATTTTGGCAACAATTGGAAAACCTTAAGCACAGGTTTTTCTATGTTTGGTGCGTGCTTAGTTGATGCAAATACTGCATGGGCTTGTGGATATGGCAGATCAATTTATTACACATCTAACGCTGGAAATGATTGGAAACTAATGAATTGTGGAATTAATAATGGTGATTTAGACGACATTACATTCCTTTCGGCAGATGAAGGCTGGGTGTGTGGCGAGGGCATATATAAACTAAGCAAAACAAAAATATCAAATAATAAAGACCAGTTAAACTTTGCAGAATTATGTTATCCCGGGACAAGATTAGATTCAATCAAAATAACCAACAAATCATTTTATAATGCAAGCCTTCAAGTGCAATTAACAAATAATGTTGATAATGCTTTTGAAATTGTTTATCCTTCTTTTAACTCTTCAATAAATAGTTGTGATTCTGTCGGAATTGCCATAAGATTTTTACCAAAAGCGAAAAAAGATTACACCGCAAGTTTAGTTGTGACAGCAGTTTCTGATGACGGCGAAACAACATTTTACAAAGAAATTTCATTATCAGGCAAAGGGAACAAAACAACTATCCGACCCGAAACAGATATTATATTTGTAGATAGCGTTGCTTGTGGGTACGAAAAATTTGCAAATTTAAAATGGTTTAGCGATGAGATTTTAGAGCAGATTAAATCAGTAGCCGAATTAAACAATGATAAGGATCAGATTAATTTTGTATCGGATTTGCCATTAACTGTTAATCCTACTGGGACAAATACTGGCTTTTCTATAAAATTAATTGACACAGGTTGGTCGGAGCAAGTTTTTAAATTCAAATTACTGCCTTGCTCAATCGATACTCTTGTTAAAGTGCGTGCTTATGGTTATTCCCCTATTATTAATTCGGTTGATAGTTTGCATTTTGTTAGCACTTGTGCTGGTAAAGTTCGAAGAACAATTCCAGTTTGGAATACGGGAAATTCAGATTTATTAATTACAAAAAATTTAATTGCAGATAATCCGCTTGAAGTGAAAATTATTGGTTGGAGCAGCGGCAATTCTTTGCCAATTAGAATTGCACCAAAACAATCTGATTCAATAATAATTGAGATAGATGTGATTAATGAAAAATCTCAAGCGTATATTTTACAATTATATAATAATGATAAAACATTATCTCGTGGTAATAAAGAAATTTTTGACATTCTACTTGTTACAAAGATGATGACAGAAAATGTTAAAGTACAATCAATTATTGATTTTGGTAGAGTGTGCCTAAAAGGTAATAAAGACACGATAGTTGTTTTTGAGAATAAAGGTAATATTTTTGCACAATTAGAAACAATCAAAGAATTAAATAGTCCATTTGAAATATTATTGCCTTGGGAACCGCAAATAAATCCCGAAGAAAGTATTAATGTCAAATGTATTTTTAATGGATACCAAGTAGGCAAATTTGAAGATACGTTAAAGCTTAAAACAGGAGATTGCAAGGAGTTAGAAATTGTATTTAGAGGCGAAGTAGTATTTTCAGATTTTGAAATTAATCCTACTCTTATCAATGAAATTATCAAAAAGAATGAATCCAAAGTGATAGATGCAAATATTGCTAATACGGGTAATACTGATTTATCAATAGTAAAATATACATTAAAACCACCTACAATAGATTTAGAAATAACATTTGACCAAAATTTCCCATTAGCGATTGCAAATGGCGAGAATTTTAACTTTAAAATGGAAATAAAATCAAATAATAATACTTCTTATAAAGGCGAACTTTGTTTTACTGCAAATGAAGAATGTTTTGTTGAAAAATGTATTCCAATTGAAATTTCAAGTATTTCTCGTTTTGTTGTTTTTGGCAACAATTCATCTTTCTCGCAAATTACTTGTGATGGAAATGCACTCGACACTATTGTGATTGTCAATAAAGGAACAATAGCCGACACAATCACAAATATTTCTCTTGATGGTGATAAAGAATTTTCACTTGTTGATTTAGTTGCTCTTCCCTACTCTTTGCCTCAAAACGATTCGCTGAAAATTATCATTAAATTCAACTCGCAAATTGAAGGTAATTTTAGCACACTACTCAACATTTCTACACTCGAGCCTGAAGGTCAATTACTTACAATGCCAATAAGTATGGATTTTAAAAAGTCAATAATTTCGATTGACACAAATTTTATTGATTTCGGTATTTTTGAAATATGCGACATATTTAGCAGTAAATCCATAAAAATTACAAATACTGGATTGCTCGAGAATATTGTTGAGATCACTCCAAATAATATTCCCGAATATTATGAAATTATTCCTTCGTTAAAGTTTGACATTGAACCTAATTATTCTGAAGATTTAATTATAAATTTCCATCCAAGTAAATCAAATAGTACTGGAATATTTTATGATACATTAAATTTAACTTCATTGAATTGCCCGCAAAATTTTGTTATCATTCTAAAATATGAAATTATTGAACCAAAATTGACTTATACTAATAGAAATATTGATTTTGGAATTATTGAGGCTGAAGAAAGTGCTCTACAACAAATTACAATTACAAATAATTCTACCATAATACGAACTATCAACTTGATAAAGCCACTTTCAACAAATGAATTTAGATTACTTACAGAATTTCCGATTTCATTGGCTCCGGGAGAATCCAAACAAGTAGAGTTTGAATATCTTTCATTTATTGACGGAACATTTTACGATTCAATAATTATAGAAGAATACTCATCTTGCTATGATACTTTAGAAATTACACTATCTGCCCAAACACCAAAAGAGTTTTACACTGCAAAAGTATGGATTGATAATTATACAGCCGAAGTTGGCGAAACGATTGATGTTTTAGTTAAGTATTCACCTATTTTGAATAAACTTCACCCAAAAAGTCTCGATATTGAAATAAAATTTGATGAATATTTATTTTATCCGCTGAATGTATTTTATAATTCTAAAACCAATAATAGTTCTTATAATTTTAGTTACAACAGAGGACAAATAAATCTAAATCTTTTGGAAGATGATGCAGAAGAAATGCTTAATCGCGATACAATTTTATTTGCAATTAAGGGCAAGGTATTGGCATCTAATCCGACTTATACCGACTTAATTATTTCAAATTTTGATATTTCAACAACTAAAGAACATCAGATTCAGAAAGAAAATGGGCTTCTAAGTTTGTTGCCAATTTGTGTCCCTGAAGTGTCGCATAAATTAATTATTTATCCCGAACCAACAATGCAAATTAATGTTTTGGATAATGAAATTAATTTTGAATTTGATAATATTTCACAATCCGACAAGATAAGTATTTACAACTCAATTGGAGTGAATGTTGCAAATTTTGATATAAACAAACAAACTAAAACCTACAATTTAAATTCTGATAGATTGGCAAATGGAATATATTTTGTTCGGTTCAATAATGAAATTCAAAAATTTATTATATATAAATAAGATTAATTATGATAGTTCGAAACCCATATTCTGGTGAAAAAATTGCTGAAATTCAAGAATCGTCAGTAGAACACGCTCTGCAATCAATTCAAATTGCAAAAAAGTATTTTAATGACGAATATAAATTGTTTCCTGCTTATAAACGAGCGGCAATATTAGAAAAAGTTGCAGAATTAATCAATCAAAATTTAGAAGAACTTACTTTGTTGATTGCTCAAGAAGGTGGAAAGCCCTACAAAGATGCCAAAGTTGAAGTGATTCGGGCTGTTAGTACTGTGAAGTTGGCAGCAAACGAATGCTTTCATCTTGATGGTGAGCAAATTCAAATGGACAAATCTGCTGCTGGCGAAAATGTTATTGCATTTACTCAACGCGAACCAGTTGGAGTAGTTTTAGCCATCTCTGCTTTTAATCATCCAGTTAATTTGATTTGCCATCAAGTAGCAACTGCGGTTGCTGCAGGAAATGTAGTTATTCTTAAACCAGCCGAAAAAACTCCTTTATCCGCAAAAAAAATTGTGGAATATTTTTACCAAGCAGGATTGCCCGAAAAAGCACTGCACTTTCTGCTATTATCTGGCAAAGAAACTCAAATGATTGTTTCTAATCCAAATTTAAATTATATTTCATTCATTGGAAATGCTGATATTGGATGGATGATTAGACGATTATCCGCACCGGGAGTGAAAACTATGCTTGAACACGGAGGAACGGGCACTGCAGTTCTCGACAAAAATGCTGATTTATCAAAAGCAATTCCATCAATTATTCGCGGAGCGTTTTATCATTCTGGTCAAGTGTGCGTTTCTACTCAAATTCTTTATATTCATTCTGAAAATTATGATAAAGCCATTGAACTTTTGAAAATTGCTACTGCCAATCTAAAAGTTGGCGATGCAACTTTGCCCGAAACCGATTGCGGTCCACTCATTACAAGTGCCGTAGTTGAAAAAATGAATTTTTTGGTAAATGATGCTAAAGAAAAAGGTGGAATAATTGAAATTGGTGGCGAACAATTACCAAATCAATGCTTTATGCCTACTTTAATTTCAAATGCCAATAATCAAATAGATGGAATGACCGAAGAAGTGTTTGGACCATTATTATTTCTCAAAAAATATGATGATTTGAATTCCATAATTTCTGAAATTAATAAATCCAAATTTTCTTTCCAGACTGCAATTTATACCAAAGATATTGATATTGCCTTGAAATATGCAAAATTAATTGACCAGAAGGCAGTAATTATTAATGAAAGCACTGCCTTCAGAGTAGATTGGATGCCCTTCGGAGGTAAGAAATTATCTGGTTTTGGCACTGGCGGAGTTAAATATTCCATACTCGATATGACCGAAGAAAAACTTATTATTATCAAAAATCAGTTTTAATAAGTTATTTTTTGTTAATTTTGAAATTCTATTTTATTGAATTTTGTGAATAATAAGAACTCAAATACAATTTTAAAGCCCGATTTAACAAATCCCATTATTAATAAGTTAATTTCTAAAGTAGAGTCATTTTTAATTAATAAAATTAGAATTAACAATTCTTTTAAAGTTGTAGTGGCTGTAAGTGGTGGTGCTGACTCCACAACATTGTTAGATATTTTAGCATATTTGTCAAAGAAATATGGTTTTTATTTGGCAGTTGCACATTTCAATCATAAATTAAGAGCAGAGTCTGATGAAGATGAGAATTTTGTAAGGAATTTAGCAGAAAAAATGGGACTGGAATTTTACTATTCATCAGGCAAGGTTAAAGATTACGCACACAAGAATGGAATGAGCATCGAAACTGCTGCAAGACATTTGAGATATAACTTTTTCGAAAAAACTTCCCGCACTATAAAAGCAGATTTATTAGCAACTGCTCATAATGCCGATGATAATATCGAAACATTCTTCATTAATTTATTGCGTGGAAGTGGATTGACAGGACTTTCGGGGATACCTGAAACTCGTCAATTAATAAAAAATGTTCGTATAATTCGTCCATTGCTAAGCTCAACAAAAGAAGAAATTAAGGAATATATTTCAGCACGTAATTTAAAATGGAAAGAAGATATAACTAATACTTGGTTGGAATACACCCGGAATAAAGTTAGACTGAAATTAATTCCGTTTATTCGGGATAATTTTAATCCTTCCATTACAGAAAATATAATGCGAATTACTACTTTTTTGCAAGGAGCAGATGATTTTATTACCGAGAATATCAAAGATTTTTACTCAATTGTAGCCGAAAATCAAGATAATTCAAGAGTTCAAATCCGAATTCCACTTTTTGATGCTTATAATAGATACATACAAGGCGAGATTTTATCCTATACTCTAAAGAAAAATTATGATTTAGAGCATATCAATCATACTCAAATCGAACAAATTTTATCAATTAAAAATTCTGAAACGGGAACAATTGTTGAAATTAACAAAATGATCACTTGCTATAAAGATAGAAATTATCTGATATTTACACGAAATCTGTTACCGATTAAGTATAACCAAAGAATTGATAAGGTAAGCAAAACTACTGTTGGAAATTTTGTGTTGGATTTACAAGAAGTTACTAAAAAGCAAGTAAAATTCTCTGAAGATAAAAATATTGAATATTTTGATTATGAAAAATTACCTTTTGTTCTCACTTTGCGGAATTGGGAAGAAGGCGATTCATTTATTCCTTTAGGAATGAAAGGTACAAAAAAAGTTAGTGATTTACTTATTGATAATAAAATATCATTATTCGACAAGAACTTTGTTAATGTATTGGCAACTAATTCAGAAATTGTTTGGGTAATCAATCACCAGATAAATGATAAATATAAAATCACAGAATCGACAAAAAGATTTATCAAGGCAACCTTCTCGCAATTAAAATAACAGATAATTTTCACATAATTATCAAAATTAAATATTAGTTGTCTCTTTTTCGTCAATGATTATTTTATTATCTAATGAAAAAGAATTCAATCTTATATTAATATAAACAAACTTATAAACAATATCATTATGGAAGAAACTATTCAAATCAAAGATTTATACTTCAAAAAATTATTGTCCAAAGAAGTTATCCGCAAAAGGGTAAAGGGAATTGCCAAAAGAATTGACAAAGATTATTGTGGCAAGAATCCGATACTTTTATTAACTTTGAAGGGAGCAATAATTTTTGCTGCAGATTTAATGCGAGAAATGGAAATTCCCACACAGATAGAAACAATAATAGCCAAAAGTTATGGAATGAAAATTGCAAGCGAAGGTAAAGTGGAAGTAATAGAGAATCCGGTTAATTTAAAAGGTAAAGATATAATTATCATTGAAGATATTGTTGATACTGGCTATACAATGCAATCACTTATGAATAGATTGCAGAGTTTTGAGCCAAATTCTATTGAAATTTGCACACTTTTATTCAAACCAAAAAATTTAGTTGTTCCCTTGCAAGTAAAATACATTGGATTTGAAATTGAGCCTTTATTTGTTGTTGGATATGGCTTGGATTATGCAGAAGAAGGCAGAAATTTAAGGGATATTTACATCAAAATTGATTAGAATTTCACACAAGATATAAATATTACGATATTCGCTCAAAACTGCAAAAATTAATTTGCTTTTTAAGCGTCTTATGTTAATTAAGTAAAAATAGCAAAATTGGAGAATATTGATGGGCGAAAACCCAAAAAATAAATCAGATAAAGATAATTTTGATTTCAAGAAGAACTTTAATTCAAATAATCAACCTAACTTAATGAAAAATATGTTAATATGGTTGTTATTTGGCTCTTTTGTATTTGTAATGTATGCAGTTTTTCAGCAAAGTCAAACCAAAGATGTAACAATTTCCTACACAGAATACCAAGCATTTTTAAATCAGAATATGATTAAAAGTGCGAAAATTATCAAAAATCAGTACGGTGATATTGATTTTTATGGAAAATTAAAAGAATCAGCAACGATAAATGTAAGTGGAAAGCCACAAGAAATTACTAAATTCAATGTAAAACTTGGTTTCGTTGATGATAAAACCGAAGAAATTTGGAAGCAACAAGGCATTTATTGGACTTATGAAGTGGATAATAGTTCATTTTGGGGTCCTGTATTATCAATTCTGCCTTTTGTTGTATTGATAGGATTATGGTTTTTCTTTATGCGAAGAATGCAGAATGGTGGTGCAGGAAGCGGTGGAAAGAACATTTTCAATTTTGGAAAATCACGCGCTCGAATGTTGGACAAGAATGAATCCAAAATAACTTTTCAAGATGTTGCGGGTGCAGACGAAGCCAAAGAAGAATTAAATGAAATAATTGATTTTCTCAAAGATCCATTCAAATTTCAGAAATTAGGTGGAAAAATTCCCAAGGGTGTTCTACTTTTAGGACCTCCGGGCACTGGCAAAACATTGCTTGCACGTGCAGTTGCCGGCGAAGCAGGAGTACCATTTTTCTCGATTTCAGGTGCAGACTTTGTAGAAATGTTTGTGGGAGTGGGCGCAAGCCGCGTTCGTGATTTATTTGAGCAAGCAAAGAAAAATTCACCTTGCATAGTTTTTATTGACGAAATTGATGCTGTTGGTCGCCATAGAGGAGCCGGAATGGGTGGCGGACACGACGAAAGAGAGCAAACACTCAATCAATTACTTGTAGAAATGGACGGATTTGAGCAAAACAGCAGCTTAATTGTAATGGCAGCAACAAACCGACCAGATGTATTAGATCCAGCATTGTTGCGTCCCGGTCGATTCGATAGACAAGTAGTTGTTGATAAACCTGATGTAAATGGCAGAAAGGAAATTTTTGTTGTTCATACACGTAAATTACCATTATCAAGTGATGTAAATTTAGAGGTACTGGCAAAATCAACTCCTGGTCTTTCGGGTGCAGATATTGCAAATATTGCCAACGAAGCCGCACTATTAGCTGCCAGACGAGAAAGCCAATCAATCACTATGTATGATTTCGAGATGGCAAAAGACAAAGTATTGATGGGAGTAGAACGCAGAAGTATGGTAATCTCGGACAAAGAAAAGGAAATTACTGCATATCACGAAATGGGACATGCATTAGTTGGCAAGTACTCACTAAATGCAGATCCAGTCCATAAAGTTACAATTATTCCTCGCGGACGAGCATTGGGGATAACTGCCTATTTGCCAACCGAAGAGAGCCATTCTTATGTGAAAGAATATATAACAACTCAAATCAAAATGCTTTTGGGTGGTCGCGCAGCCGAAAAATTAGTGTTTAATACATTAACTACTGGTGCTTCAAATGATTTGCAAAGAGCAACAAAATTGGCACGTAAAATGGTAACTGAATGGGGAATGAGCGAAGTAATCGGACCAGTTAGTTTCAATTCAGAAAATAGCGAAGTATTTCTTGGGCGCGATTATGGTCACGTCAAAGAACATAGCGAAGAAACAGCACAATTGATAGATAGTGAGGTTAGAAAAATTTTAATGTCTGCAAGCCAAGATGTTGACAGGATATTAAAAGAAAATATTGACGTTTTGCACAAAGGCTCTAAAATCTTATTGGAAAGAGAAACAATTGATGGCATAGAATTGGATATGATTGTTAAGGGCGAAGAATTACCTCCAATAAGCAATATGAAATTGCAAGCATTAAAAAATATAAAATTTAACGGAACAAGCACAATAGAAAATGCAACAAATATTAACTAAATAAACTATCAATATTATTAATATAGAATTGAAATTTAATTTAAAAAAAAATAAAAATAAAAAATAAACACAAAGGTGACGTATGACTAACATTGAAATTTCTCAAGAACGAATCAATGAAATATTGCAAAGACAAGGCGGACTTTGCGCTTTTACTGGTAAAAAATTTGACAATCCAGTGGAAGAATCCAAAATTTTCGCAATAAATCCAGATGCTGGCGATGTAAGCGACAACTTAATTGCAGTTTGGGTAAATGCCGATCTCACCCCAATTAAGAAGGGCAATGAATTTATTACTCCAGTAAGGAAATACTTCTTCCCTTACGCTAATTTTGCTAATTACAATGATGAAGAAAAATTTTCTGAAATCGAAAATGAAGCAAAAAAAGTTAAAGAGCAATCCGAACCAGATGAAAGTTTAAGATTTTCAATAAATCAATATAGGAATTTATTAAAATTAATTCCTTCGCTTAATTTGTCAGATGAATTTAATGAAAAAATCAATAATATTATTCATACTGAATTAAAAGTATTAGAAGAAAGAAATGCAAAAATTAGAAATGAAATAAATGAAGCCTCCCAAAAATTCTTCGATGAATATAAAGCAAAAGTAGAAGGAGTGCTCCAAACAACAAATAAATGGCAAAATTTAAGAGAAGCAAGAACTCAATTAATGGCTTTCCAAAAAGAAATTAATGAAATTGCCACAAAAATTTCCAAAAATACAATAGAGGAAATTAAAAAGTTAATCGCTGATGCTTTCAACACAATCACCCAAAGACAAATTTCCGAACGTGAAAATTACGAAATGGAATGCAGCGACAACTATTTGCAATTGAAAAATGCTTTTGATAAAATTTTGGCAACATTACCAGACAGCAAAGATTTTCCTGCTTCTCGCCAAGACTTGATAAATGCTCAAAAATTGATTCCCACTAAAACATTGAAGAGAAATCAACAAGAAGAACTTTATCAAATGATTCGTAATGGATTTGAATTATTAGGTAAAAATCAAGAAATAGATAAGACTACTTTTTTGAATGAAGCAAATGAAAATTATGCTAAACTTTTACCATTGGTTGAAAATGCAATTAATGTTGCACAAACAGCAGATACATTCAAAGAAGCTCGCGAAACATTGATTGCCGCTCAAACTTCCATTAAAGGAATTACATTGACCAAAGAACAAAGAGATGATCTTTATGGCAAAATTCGTATTGTTTTCGAGAAGATCAATACCGACCAAGAAGGCGAAAGAGAACAATTCTTGAAGGAATCTGAAGAGAATTTTGGTAAATTGATTGCTAAAATTAATGCTGAAAAAGAAAAATTAGAAGACAATCCACACTTCAAAACAATTCGCGAGAATTTATTAACAATTCAAAGCGAAATTAAAGTTTGGAAACTAAAAACTGATAATCGCAATAAATTATACGAAGCATTAAAAGAAACATTCAAATCACTTGACGAAAAACGAAATGACTTTTTCGATAATCAGAAAAAAGCAAAAAAGAGCAAATTCGAAACTCTTTTGAAAAATCTGAAAGATAAATTAGCAAAATTAACTGAAGCAATTGAATTGGATAAAGCTGAATTAGAGAAATATTCTGAAAAAATCCAAGATGAAAATTCCGAAAACAAAGAAGATATTTCAAATCAAATTGAAATTTTAAAGTCTAAAATATCAGAAAAAGACAAAAGAATTCAAGAGACTAAAGAAAGAATAGCCGAAATTGAAGAATAATTAATATTTTTTATCAAATTTATCTTATAAAAATTTATCTTTTTTTATTTTTATTTAATTTATGCAAAATTATAGAAACTTTGGCATTATAGCACATATTGATCACGGAAAATCAACTTTAGCAGATAGATTTCTGGAACAAACAGGAACAATTACTCAACGGGAGATGATTTATAATCAAATCCTTGATGATAATCCACTTGAGCAAGAGCGTGGTATCACAATAAAATTACACGCCATTCAGATGCAATATAATGCCAAAGATGGAAATACATACACATTGAATCTGATTGACACCCCAGGTCATGTTGATTTTACTTATGAAGTATCTCGTTCTTTAGCTGCTTGCGAAGGTGCTATTTTGGTTGTTGATGCCACTCAAGGTATAGAAGCCCAAACAATAAGCAATTTGTATTTAGCTATTGAGCATAATTTGGAAATCATTCCTGTTCTAAATAAAATTGATTTGCCGAGTGCAGCAACAAATGCCCCAAAAGTTAAGCAAGAGATTATCGACTTAATTGGATGTTCCGAAGATGAAATATTAGAAGTTTCTGCAAAAGCAGGAATAGGAATTACAGAAGTTCTCGAAGCAATTGTTCATAAAATTCCACCACCAAAAGGAGATCCAAATGCTCCTTTAAGAGCTTTAATTTTTGATTCTATCTTTGATGATTATCGAGGTGTTATTGTAAATATTAGAGTGATGGATGGAACGGTAAAAGAAGGCGATAAAATTTACTTTATGGCAACCGAACAGCCTTATGATGTGGAAGAAATTGGCATTTTAAAAATGAAAAAATTCCGCACTAAAGAGCTTTCTGCTGGAAATGTGGGTTATATCATACCAAATATCAGAACATTAAGCGATACCAAAGTTGGCGATACCATCACCCATTTCAAAAATCCCTGTGAATTTGCAATCGAAGGTTTCAAAGAAGTGAAGCCAATGGTGTTTAGTGGATTTTATCCTTCAAGTTCTGCTGATTTCGAATCACTACGCGAGGCACTCGGAAAATTATCACTAAATGATTCAGCAATATTTTACGAACCCGAAACTTCATCTGCACTTGGATTTGGTTTTAGATGCGGTTTTCTTGGCTTATTGCATTTAGAAATTGTGCAAGAAAGATTAGAAAGAGAATTTAATCAAAATTTAGTAACTACTGTTCCAAATGTTCGATACAAAATTTTAAAAACAAATGAAGAAGAAATATACATCGATAGTCCTGCACAATTACCCGAACCAGTAAAAATAAAGCAAATACTTGAACCATATATAAGAACACAAATAATAATGCCTGATGAATATATAGGCACAATAATGAAGCTGTGTATGGATAGACGCGGTTCCTTGGTTAATACAAATTATTTGTCTGCAAAAAGAGTAGATTTAACTTGGGATTTGCCTTTGGCAGAAGTAGTTTATGATTTCTATGATAAGTTGAAGTCTTACACACGCGGTTATGCTTCGATGGACTATGAATTTTTGGAATATCGCCCTGGCGATTTGATTAAATTAGATATTTTGATAAATGGCGAACCTGTAGATGCATTATCCACAATAGTTCACCGCTCAAAATCTTACGAATGGGGCAAGAAATTAACTGGACGACTAAAAGATTTAATACCAAGGCAAATGTTTGAAGTAGCTATTCAAGCGGCTATTGGTAGCAAAGTAATCGCTCGGACAACTGTGAAAGCAATGCGGAAAAATGTAACTGCAAAATGTTATGGTGGAGATATTTCACGAAAACGAAAATTGCTTGAGAAACAAAAGGAAGGTAAAAAACGTATGAAACAAATAGGAAGCGTAGAAATACCACAAGAAGCATTTCTCGCAGTATTAAGTATTGATGATGATTAGAATGAAGCTGTCTCATAAGTCCAAAAAAATTCAAAATTGTCATTCCCGTGCAAACAGGAATCCAATGCCAGAGCGGATTTATAGATTCCCACATTCGTTGGAATGACAGCAAATCTGACTTATGAGACAGCCTCATCAAAAAAAAGAATAAAACAAACTATTATTAACAAATAAATTACTAAAAAAATGAAATTTGATATTAAAAGGTTTTTTCAAAAGAAAAAAAATAACAAAAAAGTTCCAGAAACCAATGTAGAAAAGTTTGTTTCTTGGGTAAAAACTATTGTGTGGGCAATAGTAGTAGTTATGATTATTAATGGATTATTGCTTGCATCTTTTGTCGTGCCAACTGGTTCGATGGAAAATACAGTGATGACCGGGGATTTTTTATTTGTTAATAAATTTATTTATGGACCAACAACACCACAAGTTGTACCATTTTTTAACATTCCTATACCCTTTTATAAGTTCCCATCTCCTAAAGATCCCGAGAAGGGCGATGTAATTGTATTCATTTTTCCGGGCTACCGCGATGAAGTGGAAGCAAGCGAATTTCAATATTATTTGAAGCGTTGCATTGCTACTGCCGGCGATACTTTACAAATTATTGGTAATAAAGTATGGATAAATGGTAAGAAACAGGCATTTCCCGAGCATTCTGTAGTTGATACTACTGCATTTGAAGATCCAACGGATATGTTCAGAACATTTCCAGTTGGTTTAAATTTCACAAGAAATAATTATGGACCAATTAGGATTCCCAAAGAAGGCGATAAAGTGGAATTAACGCAAGAGAATTATCGTCAATGGGCAACATTCATTGCACGCGAAGGACACAAAATAGAAAACGATGGCAATAATATTTGGATTGATAATAAAGTAACTAAAACTTACAAAGTTGAACGCAATTATTGCTTTGGAATGGGCGACAATCGCGACCATAGTTTAGATAGTCGTTATTGGGGATTTATTCCTTACGAAAATGTAGTTGGCACTCCATTAATTGTTTATTGGTCCTGGAATACTGACTTACCATTAAGCAAAATAATCGATAAATTAAGCTCAATTCGATTTTCAAGAATTGGGAAATTGATAAACTAACATTTTTTTTAATTTAAGATAAGTGAAAATAAAATCACGTATATATTTTATACTCTCTCTTATATTATTTTTACATTTATATGGGTGTAAAGATAAGCAAGAGCCATATATTCATCACAATGAATTCGTAACTAATGATTCACTTAATTCAGATACGATTAAGACGAAAGATAAGGTTGATAAAAAAAATATTATTGAAGAAAAAGAGATAATAAAGTCGGATAGTATAAAAACAAAACCTATTGAGAAAGAACTTGACTCTGTCACCATTATTGAACAAAAACCAGGAACAGAAATAAAAAGAACTCTCCATTCAAAACATTTTGACTTCAATTTTGATAATATTCAAGATTTTATTGTTTTCTTTAATATAGAGAATGAAGAAGATACACTTTCATATTTCAGTATTTATTTAAGTGAAAATGGAACACTTAACAATGAATTTGATTTTAAATTTTCAAAAAAAATAAAGAGAGTTAAGTCAGTGACCACATTTTCTGATAGTACAGTGGTTATTAAATATTATTTTCTTGGATCATCCAAAATTGAAAAACTAAAATTTAAATATATCCCAAAAAATAAATACCTTTTAATTAATTAGTCTTGCCTAAATTATTATTATTCATATAATTAATCAAATTTACAAGGATTTTTCGTAAATTTGTAAATTTAAAAAACTACTTGTATATGAATAAAATAATCGAAGCCAAATTTATTGGTCCAAACGTTAAACTTTTCAAGGTAGAAGCTCCCAGAATTGCCCAAAAGCGTAAAGCAGGGCAATTTATAATGCTTCGAGTTCACGATAAAGGTGAAAGAATTCCATTAACAATCGCAGATTCAGACGCAAACGAAGGTTGGATTGAAATTATTGCACAAGGTGTGGGAAAGACAACCAAACTACTTAATATGTTGGAAGCAGGCGACTATATTCACGATTTAGTTGGTCCACTTGGTAAAGCATCACACATTGAAAATTTTGGCACTGCAGTTAGCATTGGCGGTGGAGTTGGAACAGCAATTGCTTATCCAATTGCAAAAGCATTAAAAGAAAGCGGGAATCACGTTATTAGTATAATCGGTGGTAGAAGCAAGGAATTTGTAATTCTCGAAGACGAAATCAGCAAATTTAGTGATGAAGTGTATCCAACGACAGACGACGGCTCGTATGGTTATCATGGCTTTGTAACAGACAAATTAAAAGAATTAATTGATAGTGGCAAAAAAATTGATTTTGTATTGGCAATTGGTCCAATTCCAATGATGGAAGCAATTTCTAAACTTACTAAACCTTATGGAATTCATACAGTTGTCAGTTTAAATTCAATTATGGTTGATGGTACTGGAATGTGTGGCGGATGTCGTGCAATTGTAGATGGCAAGACTGTGTTTGTTTGCGTTGATGGTCCTGAATTTGATGCTCACAAAGTTGATTTCAAAGTTCTTAAAAATAGAAATAATACATATATTCCAGAAGAAAAAGAATCATTGCACGATTTTGAGTGCCACATGGATAGAGCCTATAATGAACTTGTTAAACACGAAATTAATTAGGAGAATCTGAATATGAGTAATTACCCCGCTGTAGAAAAGCTCCCAAATAAAGATAGAATGAAAATTGGGAGACATCAAATACCCGAACAAGATCCAAATATCAGAAGAGCCAACTTTAAGGAAGTTAATTTAGGTTATACAATTCAAATGGCTCAAGAAGAAGCACAAAGATGCTTGATGTGCGCCAATCCTCCTTGTGTCCAAGGTTGCCCAGTACACGTGCAAATTCCAACTTTTATTGAACAAATCCGTGAAGGTAATATAGCAGAAGCTGCTAAAATTCTCAAAACCGACAATGCCTTGCCCGCAGTATGTGGTAGAGTATGCCCTCAAGAAGAACAATGCGAAATGGTATGTGTTTTAGCCAAAAAGTTCAAACCTGTTGCAATTGGTAATTTAGAGAGATTTGCAGCTGATTGGGAAAGAGAGAACATTGGTATTCAAGTTCCAGAAATTAAAACTAAAACAAGCAAAAAAGTCGCAATTATTGGCGGCGGACCCGCTGGTTTAAGCTGCGCTGGTGATTTAATTCAAATGGGGCACGACGTAACAGTTTACGAAGCACTTCACGAAATTGGTGGAGTATTGGTTTATGGTATTCCTGAATTTAGATTACCCAAATCAATTGTGAAAGCAGAAGTAGAGGCATTGCAATCCGCAGGTGTTAAATTTGAAAAGAACTTTGTAGTTGGATTGACAGCTACATTAGATGAATTGATGGAAGATTATGATGCTACTTTTTTAGGAGTTGGTGCTGGACTTCCCTATTTTATGAATATTCCTGGGGAAGAATATAATGGTGTTTATTCAGCAAATGAATATTTGACTCGCGTTAATTTGATGAAAGCTTATGAATTTGGTCAAAATGATACTCCTTTAGTTGAAATCAAAGATAAAGTAGTGGCGGTAATTGGTGGCGGAAATACCGCAATGGACGGTGTTAGAACATCTTTACGAATGGGAGCAAAACGAGGTTTGATTATTTATCGTAGAAGCGAATCCGAAATGCCAGCACGAAAAGAAGAAATTCATCACGCAAAGCAAGAAGGCGTGGAGTTTATGTTTCTAACAAGTCCGATTGAATATATTGGTGATGAGAAGGGTAAATTAGTTGCTATGAAAGTTCAAAAAATGGAATTAGGCGAACCCGATGCTTCGGGTAGACGTAAGCCTGTTGCAATTCCTGGGGCAATCGAAGAAATTCCAATTGATGTTGCTGTTGTAGCTATTGGTAATGGTTCAAATCCGATTATTACTCGTGCAACTCCCGAAATTAAAACAAATAAGTGGGGCAATATTTTAGTTGATAAAGATACAATGAAAACAAGTAAGAAAGGTGTTTTTGCTGGTGGTGATATTGTAACAGGTGGTGCAACAGTTATTTTAGCAATGGGAGCTGGCAGAACTGCAGCAAAATATATTAATGAATATTTGTCAAATCCTGATTTTGTTTGGGAGTGGTAGTTAAAGTAGATGATTCCCGAAATTAAAAATATAGATCAATTCAAATTACTATCGGATATTCTTCCCGCTCCAATTATCATTCATACAAACAAGATAATTGTTTTTGCGAATAAAGAAGTATTAAGGCTACTTGGCGGGGAGGATATCAACGATTTATTAGGCAAATCAATTTTCGATCTTATACATCCCGAAAGTTACGATGTAATTAAAGCAAGATTATCTATTTTGAACGAACAGAAAATTGAAGTCCCTCAAAATATCGAAAAATTGATTACATTAGATGGCAGAGTAATAACATTAGAAATAAAAGGCATACCTATTATTTACAATGGAGCACAATCTATATTTCTTACAGGCAGAGACATTACTGAATACGAAACATTGACTGAACAATTGCAAAGAAAAAATCAAGAACTAAAACGAGCATTAGAAAGTGCAGAACAATCAAATGTACTTAAAGCTGCTTTTTTGCAAAATATGTCGCACGAAATTAGAACACCACTTAACGGCATATTAGGCTTTGCTTCGATTTTATCTTATCCTGATCTTACCAAAGACGAAATTGTTGAATACTCTCAAATGATTACAAAAAGTGGTAATAGGCTACTATCTCTCCTGTCAAACATTATCGATATATCCAAAATCGAAGCTGGTATAGTAGAAGTTAGTAACCTGACATTTTCAATTAATCAATTGATTAGCGAAATTATTTCAAGTTTTGAATTGATAGCCAAAGAAAACAACAATGAAATAATCTTCCAACCAGGATTAGAAGATGGGAACGACCATCTTCACTCTGACTATTTAAAGATCAATCAAATTTTAGAAAACTTAATTGATAATGCTTGTAAATTTACAAAAAATGGTAAAATTAAAGTTAAATACCAAACTACTATTAATTCAATAATATTCGAAGTTGACGATAATGGAGTTGGTATTAAGGAATCCTCCAAACCATACATTTTCGACAGATTTTACCAGTCCGATATGAATTTAAACCGTTCTTATGAGGGATCAGGGTTAGGTTTATCTATTTGCAAATCATTAGTAGAGTTAATGTCGGGAAGAATATGGTTTCAATCTATCGAAGGAAAAGGGAGTACTTTTTACGTATCATTACCACTAAAAAAGATTAATTCGGAACAATTATATGAAAAGTAAATTTGTAATACTTATAGCTGAAGACGATAGAGAATCACGTCTTTTATTTCATTTGTATCTGCGAAATACTAATTATGAATTAATTTTTGTAGAAAATGGATTAGAAGCTATTGAAGTAGTTAAGTCGAGATATGATATTGATTTAATATTAATGGACATCAAGATGCCCGAAATGGATGGATTTAAAGCTGCAACAGTAATTAAGCAAATAAATCCTAATTTACCGATTATTGTTCAAACAGCCTTTGAAATTTCCAAAATTCTTGGACATCCTAATGCACATTTGTTCGATGAAATAATTCAAAAGCCCATTGATAGTGTAAAACTAGATTTATTAATCAAAAAGTATTTAAATATTTAAACCAAAAATACCTTCAATTTCTTTACAATTCAATTAACATTCCTAATGTTAATATTATTTTCATTTTTATAGTTAATTTTGAATTTAAACCAAATTCATTTTTTATGATACCAAAATGGGAAACAATTTCCAAAGAACGAATACAAGAACTCAAAATTTTCAGGGCTGATTTAGTTAAAAGATTTCACCCAATCTGGAAAAAAACTTCGGAATTTGTAGTGTTGGATTCAAACGATTGGGCAAATATTATTCCAATTACAAAGGATAATAAAGTGCTACTAATCGAGCAATTTAGGCAAGGTAGCAACTCTGTCACAATTGAAATTCCTGGCGGGCTAATTGAAACTGGCGAATTACCAATTGATGCGGCACGAAGAGAATGTTTAGAGGAAACCGGTTATTCCTCCAATGAAGATTTACAATTGCTTGGAGTTACACAGCCCAATCCTGCATTTTTGAATAATAAATGTTACACATATTTATGGACTGGTTTAGAGCCCGTTTCGGAGCAAAATCTTGATTCCAACGAAGAAATCAATATTTTGCCCACAGAAATGGGAATCGTGAAGCAAATGATTAAAAATGGTGAAATTAATCATTCAATTATTACAACTGCATTTTTATTTTATTTTTTAAAATTTGGTTTTTAATGGCAAAAATTATTACAATAGCAAATCAAAAAGGTGGAGTTGGCAAGACTACCACATCAATAAATTTAGCCGCTTCTTTGGGCGTTTTAGAATTCAAAGTACTTTTAGTTGATATTGATCCGCAAGCAAATTCAACTTCGGGACTCGGAGTGGATATAAAAGAGCTCGAAAGTTCAGTTTATGATTTATTAGTTGAAGAATCTGAATTTGAAAACGTGGTGATAGAAACTAATTTTCCTAATTTATCAATTCTTCCCTCTTCAATTAACTTAGTTGGAGCCGAGATTGAATTAGTCAATCAAACTAATCGCGAAAACAGGTTAAAGAATATTCTTCAACAGCAGAAAAATAATTATGATTTTATCCTTATCGATAGTCCTCCATCTTTGGGACTTCTAACGGTAAATGGTTTGTGTGCAGCCGATTCTGTGCTAATTCCTGTTCAATGCGAGTATTATGCTTTAGAGGGTTTGGGTCAATTACTAAATACAATACAGCTTGTTAAGCATAGTTTCAATCCCAATTTGGACATCGAAGGAGTATTGATGACTATGTTTGATGGCAGATTGAGAATATCGAATTCTGTTGTGGAAGAAGTACGCTCACACTTTAAAGAAAAAGTGTTCAACACAGTAATATCAAGGAATGTTAGATTAGCAGAAGCACCAAGTTATAATGTACCTGTTATCGAATATGATGCAACCTCGTCTGGAGCACAAAATTATTTAGCGTTAGCAAATGAACTTTATCAAAGAAATAAAAATATAATTAAAAGATAATTGAGGGTTTATTTGAGGAGTTCAACAATAAAATTTACTATATTTATCATAAATTTCAATTATTTAACATAATTTTGTAGTTTGTTATAATCAAAATTTTACAAAAGGTAAGTAATGAGCATTCAAAAGTCAAAATTCTCCGTTGGAAAAGGTCTCGGAAAAGGTCTTGGAGCACTTTTACCTAAAAGTGACCAAGCTGAAGTATCGCAAGTAGCAAGCACTTCCGATATCTTTGCTATGATTGATGTCAATAAAATTATTATCAATCCATATCAACCAAGAAAGGATTTTGACCAACAGTCAATTAATGATTTAAGCGATTCTATAAAGAAACACGGATTAATTCAGCCCATTACAGTTCGTAAAGTAAATGATTCGTTCGAATTAATATCGGGAGAAAGACGTTTCCGAGCAAGCAAACAAGCAGGTTTAAAGGAAATTCCTGCTTACATCTTAAAGATACAAGAAGATGTAAAAATGCTTGAATTAGCATTGATTGAGAATATTCAAAGAGTTGATTTAAACCCAATTGAAACTGCCAATGGCTACCAGAGATTGATTGAAGAGTGCAATTACACCCAAGAGCAAGTTGCCGAAAGAATTGGCAGAGACAGAACAACAATCACAAATTTTATTAGATTGCTCAAATTACCTTTAAAAGTACAAGATGACCTACGCGATGGACTTATTTCTGCAGGGCATGCACGAAGTTTACTTAGTTTGGTTGATAAAGATTTGATGGCTGTTGTTGCCACCGAGATTAAATCCAAAAGTCTGAACGTACGACAAACAGAGCGTATAGTCAAAGATTTCCAATCTGGCAGACTTGTGCTTGAAAATGATAATATTGTTGATATTACCAAAAAAGAAACTGATGCCAAAATCCAAAATATTCGTGTTTTCTTGCAAGATTACGAGGAAAAATTAAGACATACATTTGCAACAAAAGTGCAAATTAAGCCAAAAGATGAAGAAAGCGGAACAATTAGCATTGATTTTTATTCTAAAGATGAATTTGAACGAATTTTAAATTTATTTTCTCAAATTAAAACAACGCCAATCAATGAACCAGAATCAAAATAATAATACAGACACAATTATTTCCCATAAATATGATATTCGCATTAGATACGCTGATACCGACAAAATGGGATTTGCTTATAATGGCAATTATCTACGTTTTTTCGAAATCGGAAGAACAGAACTTATGCGACATTTTGATTTGGTATATGCAGAATTAGAAAATAGCGGGATACAACTTCCACTTGTTCAAGCTCACTGCAATTACCACAATGCTGCAGTTTATGATGACAAGCTAACAATACAAGCTGAATTAAACTTGGACACTATTGGCGCAAAATTTAGATTTAATTATACTATTTTTCGTGATAATGACTTAATTGCAACGGGCTTTACAGAACATATTTTTATGAATGCAGAAACCAAAAAAGCTACTCGTCCACCAAAATTTTTTATTGAACAAATTAATTCTTTAAAAAAATCGTTAATAAATTATTAAATTTATTAAATATGAATATCAAACTTTTATTATTGATTGCATTCTTTATTTCTAACTATGTGGCGTACTCAACTACTTTCAATTTCCTTCGTGATTTTTCGAATGCACGTTCTTCAGCGCTTGCGGGAAGTGTGATTGCCATTGAAAATGACATAGATGCCTCGCTGTTCAATCCTGCATTGCTATATTCAATCGATAATGATCGTAATTTTTCCGCTACATTTATGAAGGGTGCACTTGATATTAACTCTGGAGTAGTTCAATACTTAATGCCATTTCAATGGGAAGGCGGTAAGTTTGCAGCTAATGTATCATACACTAATTACGGTTCATTTGATTATGTGAATGATCTTGGCGAAACTAATGGCACTTATGGTGCTAACGACTTTGCGATAGCGGCTAATTACTCAAACATCATCGATTCAAATATTACCTATGGCGTTGGAATTAAATTTATTTATTCTAATATCGAAAAATATAATTCTACTGCTTTTGCTCTTGATGCAGGTATTTTATACTATTTTCCTGATGGGCGCACTAATCTTGCCGCTTCTTTACTTAATTTTGGGTTGCAAACCTCAACTTTTGATGGAGTTTCCGAAGATTTACCCAATGATTTGAGAATCGGATTCAATCATAAGTTAAAAGGTTTGCCACTTCTATTCAACCTTTCATTTGTCAACCTTGCAGAAACGACTGATAATTTCTTCTCGCGGTTTGCAAATGTAGCAATTGGCGGAGAATTCAATATTTCAAAATATGTTGATGTTCGAATTGGATATAATAATTACGTTCGCCAAGCTATTAATAATGATGTGGATAAAGGTTTAAGTGGATTTAGTGGAGGTTTGGGAATTAAAACAAATATTCTATACTTCGATTATGCACTTTCCTTGCAAAATTCGGCTTTAAATTTACATAGATTTACAATCAAATTTTCTCTTTAAAACAAAAGGATTTTTTATGAAAAGACTAATTATTTTTGCTTTTCTCGCTTTAATTCCATTTATGGGAATGGCTCAACAAAACACACAAACAAAAGAATCCCCTATTCTTACACCAAAAGTTGTGGTAGGTGATTTAGTTTTTGTTGTGCAAGTTCTTAAAACAGTTGAAATCAAAGGTGCTGAAGTTGATGCTTATTTGCAAGTTCAGCAAACATTTGACAAACTAATTCAAGACTTAAATGCGCAACAAAAAAAGGTAAATGATACAGTTGATATTAAAATTCCACTTAATATCGCTCAAGCAACTGTTACTTTTATGGATAGAGCAACTTTGCAAGGACAGAACGCTACAATTTACAAGAGATTTGTTGATGCTTTGGTAGCCTCTACTAAAACAAAATAACATTTAAACAAGTGGTTATAATTTAAATGGCAGCATTGCTTGTGCTTTGCTGCCATTTTTTGTTATTTTCGAATCGTAAAACGTCCTCCAGCCATGCATTAATCTTATTATCCATAAATTTCAACTTTAGATTCTTCAATTTCTTTTCTAAAAAAAGAATTTTTTATTCCACGCTCCTCAATAATGTCAATTTTTCGTTTCAAAATTTGTTCTAATTTATCTTTTAGTTGGTAGTATAAATCGGTATATTTTATTGGGTCATTTTCATAAAAATCAACTATAAAGTTAATGTCAGAATCTGATGAAAATTTATCAGTCAGAACAGAGCCAAAAACAGAGAATTTCTTAACCTTGTATTCTTTGCAAAGTAATTGTATTCGTATAATATTTTTATCTGAAATTTTCATAATTTAATTAATAATATTTAGTATAGTTTATGTATTTTTCTTTTTATTCTGAAATAACTTTACCAATTATCTTTGGATTTTCATTTTTAAGAATCTCGAGAACTGAATCTACATTTTGCCTATCAACAACAAGAATTAAGCCTATTCCAAGATTGAAGACGTGCCTCATTTCATCATCTGAAATATTGCCTGTCTCTTGGATTAATTTGAAAATTGGGGGCAATTCCCAACTACTCCAATCAATTTGCAACTTCAAACCTTTCGGGATAATTCGCTTAGTATTGCCAATAATACCGCCTCCTGTAATGTGCGAAATTCCCTTTAAATAATCAGTATTAAGTAATGGATCAATTATTTTCAAATATGATTTATGTATTTTTAGCAATTCATCGCCAATCGTATTTTGAATCGAATCAACATATTCATCAACTTTGTACTTACTAAATAGCACATTCCGAGCCAACGAATATCCATTTGTATGCAATCCATTTGAAGGCAATCCTATTAACACATCATTTTCAATTATCTTTTTGCCATCAACGATCTTATCCTTTTCCACAACTCCAACAATTGTCCCCGAAACGTCGTATTCCTCGCCTGTATAAATTGAGGGCATTTCGGCAGTTTCGCCGCCCAATAAAGCCACTCCATTTTCTACGCAACCATTTGCAAAACCTTCAATCACCTGAGTAGCAATTTCGGGGTTTAATTTGCCAGTTGCAAAATAATCTAAGAAAAATAATGGACGAGCACCTGAAGTTAAAATATCATTAACACAATGATTTACCAAGCAATTGCCTACTGTATTATGTTTATTCATTGCATAGGCAACTTTGAGTTTAGTTCCTACTCCATCAGTACTTGCTACCAATACTGGATGATTATAATCGGGAAATTTTGCATCAAAAAAACCACCGAACAATCCAATTTCCGAAAGAACTTCCTTGCGATGAGTTTTTTTAATCATCGGCTTTATTTTATCAACTGTTTCTTCACCAGCTTTGATATCCACGCCACTTGTTTTATAATCTATTGCCATAATTTACCCCAATTATTTGTAAATGCTTTTAAATATAATACAAAATTAGAAAAATGATTTAAAAGTAATTAAAAATGTTAATTATTTTTTAGTTGATATTTGTGTCGGGTGCTGGGTACTGGGTGTTTGGGGTAGTAGAGGGCTGTCTTATAAGTTGATTTTTTGGAAAATATTAAATAAAAAAATTTTAGAACCTTATTTAACCTAATAACCTTAGTAGAAAGAAATGAACCAAACGAAACATAACAACCTTATTTCCTGATTTTTTTAATTGAATAAGGTTATAAGGTTTGGTGTATCAAAATGGAAATTATTTCTCTACTAAGGTAAATAATAAAAATAAGGTCTTTTGATTAGATATAATTCACACAAGCCATATCTTAATTGATGAAAATTGTTTTGTAAAATCTTACTTATGAGAAAGCCTTTACAAAATGCACCCACGAATAAATTCGCGGGCTATGGATTCCAACTCTCGTGGGAATGACAGCAAATCTGACCAATAAAACTTCCTCTGTTATTTGCCTTTTATTACAAATTAACAAAATAAAAAAATCCTGCAAATTCATAACTTGCAGGATTTAATTAAAATGCTTCTTTCTCTTCTATTGCATTTCGTATAGTTTCTTATAAATGCCGTCTTTGGATAATAGTTCTTTGTGATTGCCTGTCTCAACAATCTTTCCATCTTTTAATACCATTATTATGTCGGCATTTACAACGGTTGACAAACGATGAGCAACAATTATTGCCGTTTTTTCGTTCAGAACTTCGTTGATTGCTGTTTGCACTATTTTCTCCGATTCATTATCCAATGCGGAAGTGGCTTCGTCGAATATCAGCACTTGTGGATTGTCCAACAAAGCACGAGCAATGGCAATTCTCTGCCTTTCTCCGCCAGATAATTGCACTCCTCTATCACCAATTATCGTTTTAAAACCTTCAGGAAGACTGCTAATAAAGTTGAAAGCATTTGCAAGTTTTGTAGCCGAAATAATTTGCTCTTCGGTGATGTATTCCCTACCAAATTTAATATTATTTTCAATCGTATCATTGAAAAGAGTGGTTTCCTGAGATACAATCCCGAACATTTTTCGGTAATAATGTAAGTCAAAATCAATTATATTTTTATTATCAAATGAAATTGTGCCTGAATTTGGGTCGTAAAATCGTACAATTAAGTCCAATATTGTTGATTTTCCACTTCCACTGGCTCCAACTATTGCCATAACCTTTCCTTTTGGCAAAATAAAGGACACATTATCCAAAACCTTTTTGTCAGTATATCCAAAAGTAACATTTTTAAATTCAATTTTATCATTCAAAGTAATTTCACGGACATTTCCCGACTTTATACTTTCGTCATAATTTAGTATTTCAAAGATTTTTTCTGCTGCAACTCGTCCACGTGGAAGTTGTGAAAAGTTATTTATCACAGTTGTAATCGGAGACATAATTGAGAAGAGGGAAAATAAGAAAAGCATCAAATCATCGCTTGTTAATTGCTTGTTGATAACCTGCAAGCCACCAAAATATAAGACAAAAGTCAAGGCAGAAATCGCTGCAACTTCGTTAAAAGCGGGCAAAAGAGTGATGATTTTCTTATGTTTAATTGCAGATTTCACATAGTTCATCGTATTGCTAAAGAATCGATTATTGATATGCTCTTCGGCAGAATAAGCCTTGATAATTCTAATCCCATAGAAAGATTCTTGCATTGTAGAAGTGTAATTACTCATAGCAGCTTGCATTCTTTGGGCATATTTTCGGAGATATTTACGAGCAATTCGAATAATAACGATACTAACTACGGCAGTAACTGATGAAATCAAAGTTAATTGAGGCGAAATTGATAACAATAAAATGGCAAATAAGAACACTTGGATGCTTTCGCGTATTATTGTTGAAAATGCTGCAATTGTAGTTGAGGAAAGTGCAGTAGTCTCGTTGGCAATTATTGAGATTAAGTTTCCTTGTTTGTTTTTGGTGTAATAGCCAATGGAAAGCGAAGTTAATTTTGCAAATATTCGGTCGCGAATTGTTTTCACAATTCCTTCTTCAAACTTCACAGTAGCGATAACTGCAATATATTTAATAATATTTTTGAGTAGAAATGTTACAATTATCAATAAACTTAAATTAACTAAACTTGCTGGAATTCCTTTTGGCGAGATAATTAGTTTGGAAATTGATCCAAAGATTTGATTTTTCAGATTATCTAAGAAAAATTCACTTGATTGAGCGGTTTGGATTGTTTCTGATTCAAAAATTATCTGAAAAACGGGTTTAATTAATGCAACTGAAAATGCGTTTAACGATGAGAATACAAAATTCAGAAACATCGCTAAACCAATTACTCCCAAATATGGCTTAATAAAACCAAAAATTTGGGAGTAAAATGTATCCTTAACTTTCGTCTGTGATTTGCTCATAATTGCTAATTACAAACTAATATTAATTGTCTTTTGACCTTTTGGGTCTGCTTGATTTAAAGTCACCTTTTTTGTCGGAGCGTTTTCTATCACCTGAAAATGCACCGCTACCACTGCGTCTTTTATCGCCAAATCCACCGCTACGTCTTTTGTCCCCTGAAAATCCACCAGTGCGTTTTCTATCGCCCGAAAATCCACCGCTACTGCGTCTGTCATCAGATGACCTCTCTCTTCTTGGTGCTGTGCTTTCTCCACCTTCTACTGGTGAATATGGTCTTCTACCACTTTGTGGAAAATCTTCACTTCTTCTTGGTCTATCTGATTTGAATCCGTCTCTTCTATCTCCTCCGCGTCTGTCGCCTCCGCCTCTTCGGTCATCAGAGCCAAATCTGCCACCTTCGCGTCTGTCGCCTCCGTCTCTTCGGTCATCAGAGCCAAATCT